>PLSN01000142.1 GCA_003165135.1 Bacteroidota bacterium | reverse complement strand
AACAAAGAATTAATGGAGGCGCTGTCCAATGACTGGGTCAATGGCGGTACTTTTGTTTTTCCGGAAGGAACAGAGATCATATCTCCCGATATCAATGCTGACAGCATCCTGCCTGACCATATCAAGTCCGACAAGACCGGTGAGATCCGACATAAACAAAATGAATGGGCCGTACAGCTGCTGACCAATAAACTCTGGGAAAGCTATCTGATAGAGCTGGACAACCTCAAGAAGCGCTCTGCTGATCTGGCCGGATATGACAAGGGTCTGTTTGAAGATGCCAAATCATACTGGGAGCGTGTACTGGAGCATAAAAAGGAAAGAAATATCACACAGGAAAGGCTCGATAAGATAAAAGAAGATGTCAATGCCATATTTGAGCAATTGAAAGCGTTCCGCAAGACGGAAAGTGCGGAATTTGAAAAGAGTTCAAATGCTGTGCGTGATATGATCGCCGAAAAACTGAACCAGATCAAACTGAAAGCTGACGAAAAAGCAAATTTTAAAACTCTTCACGAAGACATCAAAGCTCTTCAACATGAGATCAGAAACCAGCACTTCCTGAAATCAGATGAAACTGCTGTTAGGAAAGCATTTGATGATGCATTTCACTATATCAGCGAGCAGCGCAATAGGTATTTCACTGATAAATTTGAAACACGTATATCTGGGCTCAAGGATGTCATATTCAGGATGGAAAAGGGCCTCGAGCATGACCGCAAGGACATGGAGTATTTCACCAAGAAAGCCGATAACCCACGTATTCAGTCACTCGAGTTACAATTGCTAAAGGTTCGTATACGTCAGATCAAAGAAACTATCACCTCCAAAGAAGATAAGCTGAAGGATATCGAAAAGACATTGGAAAGTATACTTAAGCAGGCAGGTAAAGGTACAAAACCGGAAAAAGGACATAAAGAAGAAAATAGTGTTCATAAGGCAGAGACAGATGCCAAGCCGATTGAAGAAAAAACAGAAGAGCCAATATCAGAAGCTGATGTGACAGGTGAAAATCCTGAGCCTAAGCAAGCTACAGAGCCGACTACAGAGTAATGTAATCTAAAATAACCATAGTTCGGTATGATTCTAAGTTTTGTATTTAATCATTCATTATTAATTATCAATTATTAATTGCAAAGTGGTCTACCTGACACGAAGAGAATATTTCAATGGCGCCCATAAGCTCTATAAAGCAGACTGGAGCCCTGAGAAGAATGTCGAGGTCTTTGGTAAATGTGCCAATAAGCATTTTCACGGGCACAATTTTGATGTCTTCGTGACAGTCAAAGGCAACCCTGATCCCGATACCGGTTTTGTGATCAATGCGCATGCACTCAGCAAGATCATGAAGAGGGAAATAGTAGAGCGCCTTGATCACAAAAATTTTAATCTCGACGTGCCTGAGTTTAAAAATATCATGGGGACATCTGAGAATGTAGCTATCCAGATATGGAAGTGGGTAGAACCTCATCTCGAGGGTTGTCAGCTGCACTGTGTCAAGCTGGTTGAAACCGAAAATATTTATGTGGAGTATTTTGGTGAGGAGAAATAGTAAACAAAATGATCGGGTTGCTGTTGCTATACTTCATCATCAAAATACCTTGAAATGAATTATCAGAAAATGGAAAAATATAACGAGGAATCAGTAAACAAGATAGCTGAGCACTACTCAGAGATACTTAAGACCCTGGGTGAAGACGTGGGCCGTGAAGGCCTGCTCAAGACACCTCACCGTGTGGCTAAGTCGATGCATTTTCTCTCATCGGGCTATCATATGGATGCCTATGCTATCATGCGTGGGGCTATATTTCATGAGGAGCAGAGCCAGATGGTAGTGGTGAAAGATATTGAATTATATTCCCTTTGCGAGCATCACCTGTTGCCTTTCTATGGCAGGGCGCATATAGCATATATACCAAACGGCAAAATTGTAGGCTTGAGTAAACTGGCGCGTATAGTCGATGTGTATGCGCGGAGGTTTCAGGTGCAGGAGCGTCTGACCATACAGATCAGGGACTGCATTCAGGAGACATTGGACCCTCAAGGTGTCGCAGTGGTCATCGAGGCTAAGCATCTCTGCATGATGATGCGAGGTGTACAGAAACAAAATAGCGTCACTACTACATCGGCCTTCACAGGCGAGTTCCAAAATCAGAGTACCCGTAGTGAGTTTATCAATCTGATCTCTGCTAAACTGAGCTAAACAAAATTTTAAATTTCAGATTATAAATTTCAAATTGCATTCATGAATGCATACATTTTTCCCGGACAAGGTAGCCAGTATAAAGGCATGGGCAAGGACCTTTATGAAAGATCAGATCTCGCCAAAGACTATTTCTCCAAAGCCAATGAGATATTAAGTTTTGATATTTCAGCTATCATGTTTGAAGGTACGGATGAAGACCTGAAACAAACCAAGGTCACTCAGCCTGCCGTATTTATACACTCAGTTATATCCGCACTGCTAATAGATGGGTTCAAGCCTGATATGGTCGCGGGGCATTCTCTGGGCGAATTTTCTGCATTGGTAGCTAATAAGACGATGACCTTCGAAGAGGCATTGAGACTCGTGAGTATACGAGCACTTGCCATGCAGAAAGCCTGTGAGGCTATACCATCGACCATGGCGGCAGTATTGAAATATGAAAGCGAAGAGCAGGTAGAGACGATATGCAAATCAATAACAGATGAAATAGTAGTACCCGCTAACTATAACTGCCCCGGTCAGCTCGTCATATCAGGGAGTGTCAAAGGCATTGACACCGCTATAGAAAGGCTGACTGCTGCCGGTATACGCCGTGTACTGAAACTGCAGGTGGGTGGTGCGTTTCATTCGCCTCTGATGGAGCCTGCGCGTGAGGAACTGGCTGCGGGGATTGATAAGGCACATTTCTCGGCGCCTATATGCCCGATCTATCAGAACTACACTGCCAAAGCATCTACAGACCCTGCTGAGATCAAAGCAAATCTTATTGCTCAACTCACAGCGCCCGTGCTATGGACGCAATCTGTCAGGAATATGATAGCCGATGGCGCCACTGCATTCTATGAAGTAGTCCCCGGTAATGTATTACAAGGATTGGTCATCAAGATAGATGGCAGCGTCAGTGCTGCGAAAGCATAATGTAATTTTAGGGCTTAGAGTATTACTCTATTACCACCTTCTTAAAGCTGGTAGCACCGCTCTGATCGGTAACGCTAAGAATATATACCCCAGACTCGAGACTCTCTGTATTGAGTATTTCTTCTTTTGAAGTACCAGCTTTTTTCAGAACTACCTGACCGTTGAGTGAAG
>PLSN01000306.1 GCA_003165135.1 Bacteroidota bacterium | reverse complement strand
GCGTATCCACATTGTCGAAAGCATGTTTTTTAAGATAGTGTTGTATGGTCTTCCTATATACTTCATCGCCTACCACATATCTCAGCATACCTATTACAAAACTGCCCTTAGGATAATGACGCTGGCTACCGGCCTTAGTATGTGCTATCGGATATCGATTTTCTTTGTCTACTTGTACAGATGACTGTGCCTCACCGTGTTTTGCCCATTCGTATTGGTCCTCACCATATATATGACGCAGGAATATCTTGGAATAATAGGTCGCAAAACTCTCATGCAGCCAATGATGCGTACCGCTATACTCCGTGATCAGGTCGCCGAACCACTGATGTGTGAGCTCATGTGCATTGACTCCTATGTAAGGGCGGTCGAAATTGCCGCGCTGGTCCTGCATATAGAAATCACCATAGACAGTCGCAGAAGTATTCTCCATCGCACCAAACATAAAGTCCTGCACAGGCACATTCGCATAGCTAGGCCACTGATATGGCACTCCGATCTCGGTCGCCAGCCAGTCCATTACTTCTTTGCTGTACTGATAGGTAGGAGCCTCAACCTGAGGCTGATCAGCGTAGTAATACTCCCGCGATGTGATACCATTGTCACTTTTATAGTCCTTCCATTTGTATTTGTCAATGCCGATCATGACGAGATATGGCGACATGGGTTTGGTCATGGCATAATGCCAGGTCTTCGTGCCGTCTGAATTATTTTTGCTATCGACCAAGGTGCCGTTTGATACAACTGTATAGTCTGCATCGAAGGTAATAGTGGTCTCCGTGATCACCTTATCGTCCACATCGTCATAGCAGGGGAACCAATGGCGATTATCTATGCCCTGTCCTTGCGTCCATATCTGCTTACGCGATAGGTTTTTTTCATCATTCCAACCAATAAAATAAAGCCCTCTGCGCGGAGTGGCTTCATACTCTATGTACAAGCTGTGTTTTTCCTCCCATTTCAGTTTATTCGGGAAACGAATGATCAGGCCATCCTTTGTGCTTTCGAAACTAACATTCTGGCTTTTATCATCCAGTAAAAGTTTACTGACAGATATGCCAGGTGCATCCAGATACACAGAGTCGATGTCAGGCTGTATCGCTGAGAACAGCAATGTTTCCTTGCCGATCACGCGGCCTTCTTTTGGCACGAAGCGCACATCCAGGCTGATATTGGTAAAATCGCAGTTGTGCTCCCGGTAGCGTCCGTCTACATCAGTCAGGCTACTCACGACAGAGTCCAGTGAGGTGGCATGGGAAAAAGAAGAAAACAATATGCTTAGGGCAATGGCGGGTAATAGCTTTTTTATCACAAGGGAAATTTTCGCCAAATATACTTACTGTTGCGAGGTTTTAAATAAAAATAGAAAGTCCTCGGAATATCGCCTCAAATCGAAATATCTATATCTTTACTGCCATGAAAAAGACACTCATACTCGATCAGGCCGACATAGCCCAAAAGACCCGCCGTATGGCTTACCAGATAGTAGAAGATAATTACGATGAAAAAGAGATCATCATCATTGGCATTAAACCTGGAGGCTATGAATATGCAAAGCTTCTCAAAAAAGAGATCGAGGCTATCAGCGAGATCAGTACAAAGTTCCTCTCACTGACCATGGACAAGGCCGAACCACTCGCCCACCCTATCACTATTGACACTGACAAAATATCTCTTGACAAACAAGTAATACTAGTAGTAGATGATGTCGCCAACACAGGCAAGACCATGTACTATGCCCTCAAGCCTATCATGGCATATGCCCCTAAAAAGGTACAGGTAGCGGTGCTCGTAGACAGGCAGCATAAGTTGTTTCCGATTGCGTCGGACTTTGTGGGATTATCGCTATCTACGACCTTACAGGAGCATATCAAGGTCGAACTCGACAAGGCAGGCAAAGGCGAGGCATATTTAGTTTAAAGTTATTTTTTGAATTAGTTCTTCTACCGAGTCCCTGATCGGATTGAATTTAAGGTGCGCCTGCGTATAATAAGGCTCACGCTCCTCTAGTTTATCATGAATAAAAACTTTCAGGCCATCATCATCTAGTCCCTTCAGCAATGGACGGTGCTCCAGATTAGTGGTTTTTAACCTGCTAAATAAGACGGCCTCATCGAGTTCTATATAGACAACCTTGCCGTTAGTTTTCATCCACTTGATATTGTCAAAGAAATAGGGGGTACCACCGCCAGTGGAGATCACTTTATTCGAAAGTTCAATAAGCTTTAAGGTATGGGTTTCAACTTCTCTAAAATATGCCTCACCTTTTTCATTGATAATATCTCTGATATACATTCCTTCAGCTTTCTCTATGGCAGCGTCAAGGTCAATAAACTCATAACCCAGCTTGCCGGCAAGTTTTTTGCCGATAGTGGTCTTGCCTGAACCCATAAAGCCGATCAGAAATATTGTCATAGCATCAAATTATTCTACCCGCACTCTTGGGTCAACCAGCGCATACAGCATATCTGTGGCGATATTCATGACCACAAATACTATTGCCACAAATAAAGACAATCCTATCACTACCGGAAAATCAAAATTCTTGATAGCGCTAATGGTCTGCGAGCCAAGGCCATTATAATTAAATACTTCTTCGATGAAATAAGCCCCGGTAAACAAAGCCGCCAGCCAGCCTGATATCGAAGTAATGACCGGGTTCATGGCATTCCGAAGTGCATGTTTGAATATCACGGTATAGTAGCCAAGGCCTTTGGCTTTTGCCGTGCGCACATAGTCCATAGAGAGGACATCGAGCATACTGCTTCGGGTGAGTTGTGTGATGATGGCTATGGGACGTATACCAAGTGCGATAACCGGCAGTAAAAGGTTTCTCCATACATAGACCAGATGGCCGCTGTCATCCACCCATAGCAATGGCCCCTGCGGGCTGAGACCGGTATAATGACCCAGATAATATCCAAAGACCATGGCAATGATAAAACCTGCAAAAAAGGACGGCTGCGAGATGCCGACATTAGAGAAAAACAAGATGGCATTATCCCAAATAGTGTATTGCTTCAATGCCGCAAATACTCCCAATAGAATTCCCACTACCGATGCAAGTATGATAGCGCAGAGTGCGAGTATAGCTGTCGGCGGGAAATTCTCTGCGAGTATCTCGCTCACCCGACGTCGCGACTGAAACGATCTCCCGAGATAGGGTTCTTTGAGCACGACAGTCCTCTCTCCCACCGTAAGGAGCTTGACATATTTCGTTTGCGAAGGTGGTATCCATGTCGGATGATTGTCATCACTCAGGTGATGAACAGACACAGGTGATATATCATTGAAGTAATACATCAGCCTCGTGTACCATGGCAGATTGATACGGAGTTCACGCTCTATGGCTTTGACTGAGGCTGCATCTGTGCGCTGTCCGAGCGTCATGCGAGCTGAGTTGACAGGCAGTACATTGAAAAGTAAAAAAATAAAGACCACTACGCCTATGATGACGAGTATACCGCTAAGCAGGCGTTTTAATATGAATTTGAGTAGTGGCAATAAATGTTTTACTTCTTAGAAAAATACATTTCATTCAACTGCTCAAAGGTCGGCAGATGTTTATAATGCCATTTATTTATCACGATACCATTCTTTAGCAGCATCAGCCCCGGATTGGAGCGCATCATGGTTTTGAGCGGCGTCTCATCTGCCATATAGAATGGATAGGCCGTTTGGTTCTTATGACGGAAATTCTCTGCCTCATCAGCAGACACTGCATAGAATTTGATATGCGCCTTATCACATGCCATAGCCAATGGGTTCAATTTATCTGTGAATGCAGCTACATGGGTATCATCCAGATGAGGCGCTACCACCATCAGTGTATAGTTAGGGTCATTGAGCAGGCTATCTGTCACTTCATTGCCATCAGCATCATGGATAAAAAGATTAGTGATGCGTGCGGGTATACCCTCGTCGATGATGCTATCCCTGCGCACTACAAACTCCCAGTCATCGGAATGTTTAACTACTACACAGTTGGCATCGCAGACCTCAGACATTTTAAAATCCTGCACATCGCCGCTCTTTTTATTTTTATACACGAATATCATGTCTTTCTTTTCCGGTCTTAGTACTGTGCGGTTGAGATTAAGGTCGCTGCCGATAGCATATGGACGAAAGTCTATCACAGGCTCATTCCACACGAAATTGTACAGACAGAAAAAGAATGACCCGACCAGCACTATATAAGTCAGGCTATCACGTGTAATGGCATTCACTGATGGTTTCACATACCTGTACCGGATAGCAAGTATAAATGCCATGATCGTTAGCACCACATCCTTGTAGAAAGTTTCCCAAGGCTTCAGTTTGATAAAATCTCCAAAACAGCCGCAGTCGGTCACCTTCATCTTAGTGATGTCAAACGGATGGGTAAATAGCCGCGTGGTATATCGCATCAGAAAAAGGGTGACGACAACGATCAAAAAACCCGCAACCAGCGTCCATAACCTTGCTCTGCCATGCTCGATAATAGCCCCGAAGCAGATCAAAGCAAAAGCAGTGATAGAAACAAAAAAGAAAGCATTGTTCGGTTCATAACCCGAGAGGTAAGTATAACCGGTAAGCAATAGAAAAAATACATTCAGTAATAGTAGCAACGAGGTTGTGATCTTTGGCTTATAGCCTGCCAGCAGCGCCACTCCCAGTGTCAGCTCTGCGACCAGCATGGCAACAGTGAGAGGTGTAGAGATAGGATTGAAAAACTCAATGTGCATAGCCTCAAAATATTCGTGCATCTTAATACTGGTGCCCATCGGGTCAACTGCTTTTACAAAACCCGAAAAGATAAACAACGTACCTACAAAGTTCTGGAGATAGGACAATATGACTTTCTTATAACCCTGAAAAAGGTAACGCAGTACCGTCAGCACCAGCGCTATCGATCCGATCAAAATAAACAATTTGGAAACTGTCATGTATCTTAATTTATTTAGTGTTTATATACTCATCTCTCAATAGTCCATATACAGCCATATCTATGAATTCTCCGTTCACATATTCTGCCGCCCTCAATGTGCCCTCAGGTTTAAACCCCAATCTCTCCGGCACCGCTCTGCTCTTTGTATTATGAATACCGGCCCTGATCTCGATCCGATTTAGCTCAAGCTCCGT
>PLSN01000213.1 GCA_003165135.1 Bacteroidota bacterium | reverse complement strand
AAAAATACTCTTTGAAATGGTTGCGATACAAGGTTACGGTTAATAATATGCTGTAACAAACCACTTTGAGTGCGTTTTTAGGAAAGATGGGAGCAAATGCAGTTGAAATTATTAGCGAAAGTACTTTGGATAAAGGGTTTGAATGGTATATACCACATTCTGATACGACAAGCGAAATCAGCTTTTGGTCAGGGTGTATGTTCCTTTTATACTTATGTAGTAGTTGCTGCAGCGGGGCATATTCATGTGTGACCAAGCCAAAAAAATAACATAGTAGCTTATTGCTTGCTATCCAGCCATAATGTGAGCTCCCTGATTAAGGCCTCGTTGCCATCCGGATTGGTAACAAAGAGTGCCAGAGAAGATTTGAGTTTTTGTCGGGCCACCTTGGATTTGTCAGTACTTTGTAGAAATTGTTTGAGCAGCTTCCATAGACTTTCCAGGAAATCATTATCAGGCTCTCGCTCTTTAAAAAATCGCTGGTTATTGCGTACGGCATAAAACAACAGTTCCATATTACCTAACTCATAATGCGCTATGAACTCATATACCCTCATGTCTTCTATGCGAGTTTGTTTATCTTTGTCCCGGCCAGAGAGTGCATATACCTCCTGTATAGCATCAAGTAGTTCTTTATACATCTTATTCTTGAGGTAGATCACGCATATGCATGAGCACAATAGCCGCTTCTGCCAAAAGTTGAGTAGCGAGGCGTACTCTTTCAAGCCGTTTTGTATATCAGGTATCAGCTCAAGGCTTTCTCTGTATTGTTCTTTGAGATAATATTTCATTACCTTGAGATGTGATATTATGTAGAAGATATCTTTTGCCACATCTTTTTCTGAAGTTTTTATCGTCTCCAGCTTTTTTATCAGCGGTGCAGTCTCGTCAGTGAGCATCAGTCTGGAACTCAGGATCGTTTGGATATCGAGGAGTTTGACGTACCTCATCGTCATTTCTTGGGTCCGCCAGGGATTTTTTTCCCACTCTGCTATCAGGCGCTTGATCAGCTCAAGAGCCTCCTGATATTCGCAGCGATAGTCCAGTATCACACATTTGGTCCTGATGATCATATTCATGCACTCAAAAGTGATATCCGGTTTAGCATATAGGCTATCTAGTTTTTCATTTATCCGGCTTATTTCCACTGCCCTTTTTTCCATTTCATACATCAGGTAGATGCGATGCACTTCTTCATAGAGATATGCCGATTCACGCTCGTCTTTCAGTTGGGCGAGTGCCTTTTCTTCCTGCATGCGCAGTTCATTCTGATAGTTCAACCTGCTTGCTTTGTATTCGCTACGATCTATGAGACGGCGTATGGAGAGGAGCCTGACCTTCTGCTCGGTCAGCTCCCTTTCTTCAGCTATCTCCCAGGCTTTATCGCATATTTTAGCACAGTGGTCAGTGAGGCCTTTGAGCATCAGAAAATTCATCTCCTGTATCGTATCTGCCAGCTGGGCATCTGCTTTTTTTTCGGAAGCATAAGACCGCATGGCTTTCAGCAATAGCTGTGTCAGGTAGTTTTTGTCATCAGAGAAATATTTGCCGAGGTTTTTGCGCCTTAATTTTTTTATGAATTTTTCCTCGTCGTATGTTTCGTTGTCAGGCAGTTCATTGAATTCATCAAAAAGCTTTTCATAGTTTGTCTTTTTTGTTTCCGATTGTTTGGCCGCATATAGTTTGAAATACCTTTTCTCCCCGGGAGTAAGTGACTTGATGAGTTGAAAAAGGGTGTCCGTCATTACATGGATCTTTATAGTAAGTATTGCATTATCCTTGACCTCCGTCCAGCCATTCGATCAGTTCTTTCTTCAGAGCCAGATTTACTTCCGGACAGGGGAGTAGTTCGAGCGCAGTTTTAAGTTTTTGTTTGGCAGCTTTTGGTTTATCGGTGTCCTGCATTAGTTGTTTGAGCAGCCTCCACATATGATCGATAAAATCATTCTCCGGCTGGTGCTCTTTAAAGAAGCGCTGGTTATTGCGGATCGTATAGTGTAGTAGTTCGGTATTGCCCAGTTCGTAATGGGCTATGAATTCATATATACGTATATCTTCTATGCGGTGCTGTTTCTCTTTGCCGCGTCCTACCAGTGCATAGACATCCTGTATGGCATCCAGGACATCAGGATACATTTTATTTTTGAAATAGATCAGGCATATATTGGTATAGAGCGTTCGCTTTTGCACAAAGGTGAGCAGTGCACTGTATTCTTTCAGCCCTTTTTGTGCCTCAGGGATCGTAGAGAGACTTTCCTTGTATTGTTTCTGCATGATGTGGTTGAGTACCTTGCAGAAAGACAGCATATAGAATACATCTTTTGCCACCTCTTTTTCAGTGGTTTCTATAGCCTCCATTTTGTTGATAAGTGATGTAATCTCACTATATGTGTTTGTTCGGGAAATAAAGACCAGAAAATTGCCCAGAAGCTTGACGTATCTCTCGGTCAGTTCTTTCATTCTCCATTGGCTTGTTTCCCATTTGGATATGAGCTGCTTGGTCAGTTCAAATGCTTCATCATAACGGAGCCTATGGTCGAGTACGACACATTTGGCCCTGATGATGGTATTGATACAGTCAAAGGTGAGACCTGTCTTTTGGTGTAAGGCATCCAGGCGCTCATAGATCCGGCTTATCTCTGCCGGACGGTCCGCCATAGCATGCATGACATACAGGCAATATATCTGCTCATAGAGGTATGCGGCTACACGCTCATCGGCGAGCTGCTCCAGTAGCTTTTCTTCCTGTGCCCGTAGGTCATTCTGGTATGCCTCACGGGCAGCGTTGTACTCGCTGCGGTCTATGATGCGGCGAATGGAGAGCAGGCGCAGCTTCTGCTCGGTGAGTTCCCTTTCGTCGGCTACCTCCCATGCCTTGTCGCATATTTTGGCGCAGTGGTCCATGAGACCTTTCTCTATCAGAAAGGACATCTCCTGTATCATATCTGCCAGACGTCCATCGGCTTTTTTCTCGGAGGCATAGGAGCGCATGGCTTTCAGCACTAGCTGGCTGAGGTGCTTTTTATCATCAGAGAAATATTTGCCTAGTTTTTTACGTTTCAGCTTTTTGAGAAACTCCTCTTCGTCATATGGTTCGTTTTCGGGCAGCTCATTATATTCGTCAAAAAGCCTTTCATAATTGGTCTTTTGGGCCTCCGACTGCCGGGCAGCATATAGTTTGAAATACCTTTTTTCACCCGGGGTTAGGGACCTGATAAGTTGGAAAAGGCTGTCATTGACCGTCATTCATCTTTATTTGTGATAAATATAGATATATGGCCACAGTATTTCTACATAAGGTTTTCCACTTTTTTGAGTAATCCACATTTACTTCCAAAGATAATGTGGTAGAGGGTTTTGGCAGGGTTCCCATATCTTATTTTTCTGTCATCTTTCCTAAAATGCAGCATATTCTGGTTTGGCGGGTGTCTTTAATGCAAGTAAACTTGTACATCAGTTTTTTAAAACAACACAAAAACAAAGGCAAATATGAGAAACATCGAAAGACACATGATACTGACCCTGGCACTGGTACTTGCCAGCCTATGCTCTCAGGCTCAGCAGTCGATAGCCCAGCCATACTATGGTGAAGGCAAGATCCGTTTTTATAACAAAAACAATCCGGTGGCCGGCAGCCCTTGCTATACGCTGGATATATCGGCAGATATCAATACCAACTGGGGCACTACTTCAGGTATCAATGATGTGGTGATCTATAACAGTAAGCTTTTTGTCTCGATAGATAATGGCAACAATGAAGGCGGTGTGCTGGTGTATAACTATGCAGATGTATATCCTACTAAGACCGCCGGCCCGGTATCTGTGATAAACCCTCAGAATACCACGGGCCTGCCTGTAGCGGGTATAGCCATACAGCCTGGTAGCGGTAATCTCTACGTGGGGACATTCTATACCGGCGCCTCTGATGCGGGTATATATATGTACACCGAAAATTCGAGCTATGCGAATTCATCTGCCACTCAGGTAGCTTCTTACTACAATGATAATAGCATAGACAAGTATATTGCTAACCTGGCCTTTGATGGTTTAGGCAATCTTTGGTTCACGGAGTTTGACTCGGCAGCAGCTCCTAATCAGTTTCTGATCGTCTATCCGGGAGTCAATAAGAGTGACTATCATGCGATAGTAAACCCCAATACTCAAACATACTCTACCACTTCACTGGCAGGTGGGGCCGGGGCCTCGGTATACCTGCTCAGCCAGCCTGAGGGTA
>PLSN01000248.1 GCA_003165135.1 Bacteroidota bacterium | reverse complement strand
GATTTCAGGGTGTTGTAAAGCGCCATGGATTCAGCGGGGTAGGAATGGGGACCCACGGTCAACACGATAGGTCCCGTGCTCCTGGTTCATTGGGTGCATCATCTGATCCATCACGTGTATGGAAAGGTCTCCGCATGGCAGGCCAGATGGGCGGTACTCGTATCAAAACTCAAAACGTAAAGGTCGTAAAAGTAATGCCTGAGCAAAATCTGATCCTCCTAGGTGGTTCGGTACCGGGTGCTATCGGTGGCTATGTAGTCCTCGAAGCTTAAATACAAACAGCAAAACACAATATTTTTTTTTGCCCCTTCGCTATCACAGTGAAGGGGTTTTTTATTGCCTCACTTCAGCAACGCCAATTGCCCTAGATGATAGCTAAAGTGATTGGTTCTCGTAAGCACGATATTCAACCGATTGCGATGTGGCTCTTTAGCGAAATCTTCTTCAGAAACGGAATTGTGTTTCTTAAACCAGTCATCAGGACTCAACGCACTGAAGTGCTTTGCCAGATTAGCATTGACATTGGTCCAGTATGTTCTCAGTTCTGCTGCAGAAGGAATATCACTCACAGACTTGTCAGGAGATTTTACAAAGGGCTCAAACAAAGCAGGATAAAGCGGTTCGCCCAAATTGAGAAGTGTCACCATACCATCGTGTACAGCCGTCAGATGGCCCAGTAGGTATACTCCACGGTTTTTGCCCGGAGCGATCTCTTTTAGCAACTGTTCATCAGACAAGCTTGCTAATAGTTTATCAGCTTGCTGTACTCTTGCATTCCAGCTATCCAAGGTCATTTTGATAAATATTTCTTTTGTCATGATTGTTGATTTATATCGATGATTATAAAATAAACTGACTCACTTTTTTAACAAAAGCCTTTTATTATAAGAGCCCGATCACTCCGTAGTATCAGATACATCTTTATTATACAGGTCCTGACGGATCGTGATGCCATCAGGCAGCTCCTTTGCTATCCAGAGGTCTATCTCCTCTCCTACATGTATCCTGTGGCCATAAGCCGGGTCTTGTTTATATACGAATGCATGTGCTTTATCTGCTTCACTCATACCATCTGCTGCAGTGACAGCCCCTACACTCAGATTATATTCTTCCCTGATCTTTACCACTGCCTCTTCATACGGCAGTCCTATCAGATAGGGTGCATTGATCGTTTCATTGCTCAAGCCCTGACCGAGTACCAGTGTTATTGTACTTCCTTTAGAGACCTTCGCCCCTTGCTTTAGTGCTTTCCCACCCACGAGCATCGCTAAGAGCGCATCACGGTGCGGATCTGGTTTATATATAGGGTCAGCGACTTTAAACCCCAATCCTTCCAACTGTATCCGCGCATATTTGTATGAGCTCTTGCCGACGAGATCTGGAACCTCGGCCAGTGGTGCACTGCTCGCATTGACAGTCAGGTATATCGTCCTGCCTGATTTGACCACTGTCTCTGGCTTTGGATTTTGCTCTATGATACTCAGGGCAGGTTTGTCAGGCATATAGGCAGAGTCCATGATCTCGTAGTCGAGATGGTTTTTTTCGAGGATATCTGTAGCATCGTCAAAGTTTTTGCCTCTCACATCAGGCACCTTCATGGTTTGTCCGTGACGGGTGTATGATTTAAGGCCCCAATTGACCAAAAACAGTAAAAAACCCGTGATTCCTATGGCTAGCAGAACGTTGTAGAGAAGCGCCTTGGTGAAATACTTTTTCAAATGATGTGTGCTTTTGACAAATATAGGGAATAGTGAATAATGAATAGTGAATAATGGATAACGATGCTAAGCTCCATTAAAATCCATAACAAAATACTTGTCGCAACTCTTAAATTTTCAAATACCACATACTACTTATTTAGAATTAGTCTAAATTCGCACTGTGTCAGAAGAAAGATCAAAGGAAGAAATAAAAGAGGCTGTCATCGAGGTGCTTAAAACCATCTTTGACCCCGAGATACCGGTCAATATCTATGAACTCGGACTAGTCTATGAGGTCAATGTCATGCCGGAAAATGTAGTCGAGATCGTGATGACGCTGACCTCGCCAAACTGCCCTGTAGCAGGTACGCTCCCGGGCGAAGTCGAGGAAAAAGTGAAGTCCGTATCAGGCGTCTCTGATGCAGTGGTGGAGCTGGTCTTCGAACCGGCATGGAACCAGGAGATGATGAGCGAAGAAGCAAAACTAGAGCTAGGCTTCATGTAGCATCAAGAGAAAAGAATCAAGAAATAAAGAACGATCATATCAACAATCAACAATCATAAATCAACAATACCATGTATCCAGCAGAATTAGTAGCACCGATGAAAGCAGACCTCACAGAGGTTGGATTCACACAACTCACCACCGCAGCTGACGTAGATGTGGCAATGAGCGACAAAGAAGGCACCACACTCCTTGTATTCAACTCCGTGTGCGGATGCGCAGCAGGTGCAGCAAGGCCGGCCTTGAAAAACGCCGTCAAATCAGCACCTAAGCTCCCAAGCCACCTCGTGACCGTATTCGCCGGTGTGGACAAAGAAGCTGTCGATAAGGCCAGAGAGTATACCCTGCCTTATCCTCCATCCAGCCCGTCTATGGCCCTTTTCAAAGATGGCAAACTCGTTCACTTCGTCGAGCGCCATCAGATAGAAGGCAACTCAGCTGCGACGATAGCAGAGCACCTTACTAAGGTTTTCGAGCACTACTGCTAAAAGGGGACAAGGGTGAAGGGCGAGGGACGAGATATATTCCATCTAGGCTCTGTGTGCTCTTTGTATTCCTCTATCTCTTTGCATTTGCTCTGTGATACATGTATTTGTATTATTATAGTTTCTTAAGAGTCACGTTCTCAAATACTGATTGGAAAACACATAGCCATTAGTATATTTGCTTCAAAGTTTAACTAATGTCTAAATTCAATCATTTGAAAGTACAGTCTGTCGTTTCTGAAACCCATGATGCTGTCTCGGTATCTTTTGAAGTGCCTGACAGTCTTTTGGTCAACTATCAATACCTCCCGGGTCAGTATACTACCCTGCGTCTCAATATCAATGGCGAACAGGTCAATCGCAGCTATTCATTCTGCAGTTCGCCATATGCCGGAGAACCAATGACCATAGCCGTCAAACGCGTAGAAGGCGGCAAGGGCTCTAACTTTGTCAATGCTGTCCTCAAACCGGGTATGGACATTGAGATCATGGAGCCGATGGGCAACTTTCACTCTCCGCTCTCAGCGACCAACGAAAAACATTATCTGCTCTTTGGCGGCGGTTCAGGTATCACTCCGCTTTTTTCGATACTGAAATCTGTGCTGATCAAAGAACCTAAAAGCCATGTGACCCTCTTCTACGGCAACCGCGATACCAAGAGCATCATCTTCAGAAAGCAGATCGATGAACTCGCTTCCAAACATCCTGACCGCCTGAAGGTCGTCTATGTCCTCGACCGCGAAGAAGCAGGATGGGCTGGCTACACAGGCTTTGTGGTGAAAGACATGGCACTGCGCCTGCTCCGTGAAAACACCAACCTCAACTTCCAACATGCAGAGTTCTTTATCTGCGGGCCTACTCCGATGATGAAGGAGGTCGAAAGCGCCCTGGGCATACTCGGTGTACCAAAAGACCGCACGCATATCGAATACTTCACCGCTAAGGCCGATGAAGATAAAAAAGCAGCCGATGTCGGCGCTGCTACAGTATCCGATGTTCCCTTCACCGGCAAGACCAAGGTCAAGATCATCTACGACGGCAATGAGGTCGAGTTTGAAGTGACGGAGAAGGAAACTATCCTCCATGCTGCACTGGACGCGGGTTACGACCCACCCTACTCATGCATGGTAGCCGCCTGCTGTACCTGTCGCGCCAAACTCATATCCGGCAAGGTCGAAATGGATGACCGCGAGTCCCTCACCGACTCCGAGATCGCCAAAGGCTATGTCCTGACCTGCCAGAGCCACCCTAAGAGCAACGGCATCATACTTAACTACGATCTGTAATCACTAAACTTCACCTGCACAGTCATCCCAGCGAAGCGAAGGATACTACATGGCATTACAATCCTGTTTATTCTGAAAATTCTGTAAATCCTGGTTTGCATTTTTTCATTTATACATATAAAAAATCCATTTTTGA
>PLSN01000283.1 GCA_003165135.1 Bacteroidota bacterium | reverse complement strand
GGATCGTCTTCCATGAGGTCTTTGGCACGCTGATCGGCATAGTACACAGGCACACCGAGTTTTTCAAATATCTGGCAGACCGTCGTTTTTCCGCTGCCTATCCCTCCTGTGATCCCTACTTTGAGCATACGGAGCAAAGGTGGTTTTTTTTTGCGGGAAAAGGAAGATAAGAGGTGGCGGGTGACAGTTGGCAGGTGGCTGTGGTTCAAGAGATTAATTTTGTCCAATAAACTAATTTTGTTAGTTTTACTAAAAATATTAGCCATGATATACGTCGAAGATTCATACACCGCCATCGGAAAGAAAGAGATCAAGGAAGAACCTGTCGAGAATAAGTTCATTGCCAGTGGCTGGCCTGCTGCATCAGACGACTATGCCGATAAAAAGATGAACCTGCATGAGTTGCTGGTGAAACAACCCTCGGCGACCTACTTTATGCGTATTGGCAGCGAGCAGTATATCCGCGAGGGCGTCTATAAGAACGACCTGCTCATCGTGGACCGCTCTATGTCTATCGCAGCGGGCAGGCTCGTCATAGCTATAGTAGATGGTGTGCTGTCCGTGCGCCGGGTGATCAGCCATAGCGGGCAGCTATGCCTGTCAGGTGTCACGCCGCAGCCCATCGGAGAACCCGGCAGCACGGAGGCCAGCGTATGGGGCGTGATAGCACACATAGTTCGAACTTTAAACCATGAGGGATGAAAGGTTGTTTCATGTTAATACAATTATCACAGAGGGCACAGAGGGATAGAGGAATACAGAGAGGACACAGAGTTGAATACAGCCTTATTGACTCTGTGTGCTCCCGGCTGTTTCTCCTTCTTCTCTGTGACCTCTGTGATACCCGACTGTTAAAGTCATTTTTATAGATAAGCGCCAACACACATGAAAGCCATCATCGATTGCAATAGTTTCTATGCCTCCTGCGAGCGGGTCTTTCAGCCGCAGCTGACGGGCAAGCCTATTGTCGTCCTGTCAAACAATGACGGATGCATCATAGCGCTCAATGACGAAGCAAAAAAACTCGGCGTGCCGATGGGCGAGCCGTACTTTATGGCCAAAGAGATCTGTGAGCAGAAAGGTGTGTCGGTCTTTTCCTCTAACTATGCCCTCTATGGCGACCTCTCACGCCGTGTGATGCAGACCATCGCATCTGTCTATCCCGACATCGAGGTGTACTCTATTGATGAATGCTTTCTGGATATCGATGAGCAGTATGTCGGCGACCTGCATGCCTTCGGACAGCGCATCACACAGCGCGTGCTGCAATGGACCGGTGTGCCTGTATCTGTGGGCATCGCGCCTACCAAGGTGCTTTCTAAAATAGCCAACCGCCTCTGCAAAAAAGACAAGGCCAGATACAAAGGTGTCTATGTGATACAAACAGAGGCCGAAATAGAAGATGCACTGCGCAGAACTAAGGTCGGCGATGTCTGGGGCGTGGGCTGGAACTCTGTGAAAAAACTGCATAATGTGGGAATAGATACCGCCTATAAACTATCTCGTATGTCGGAGACCTGGGGCCATAAAAATATGGGCGGCGTGACAGGTGTACGCCTTATCAAGGAGCTCAACGGCATACCATGCCGAGGGCAGGCGGTCGGCCTTGATCATAAGCAGCACATCGCCTCTACGCGCTCATTCGGCAAGGCGGTCACGACACTGTCTGAACTAAAAGAAGCTATAGCTACCTATGCCTCGCGTGCAGCTGAGAAGCTGCGCAATCAAAGTTCTGCTGCAGGTGGCATATATGTTTTCGCGAGGACATACAAGGATGATAACGGGCGCCGCGGATGGGACAGAAGCGATGGGGACAGGGAATTAGAGGGCGGCGGCAGATATACCCCGCTGCCGTTTGCGACAGACTCTACGAATGAGCTCATCAAACATGCGACCAAAGCTATAGAAGAAATATTCCACGACGGCCTCCGCTATAAGAAAGCAGGCGTAATGCTCTCATCGCTTGTTCCAAATGACTCCATACAGCAGCATCTCTTCGAAACCAATAATGACAGCCCGAAGAACAAGGCCATATCAAAAGCACTGGACCAGATCAATAAAAGGATGGGAATCGATACGATCGGCTTTGCTGCCAATGGTGTCAATACCAACTGGAAGATGCGCTGCGAACTGCGCTCGCCCTGCTACACCACAAAGTGGTCAGATATCATGGTGATAAATTAATCCAGCATTTCGCCTGACACAGTCCAATTTGCCTTTTCAATAGCTCCGCGTTTTAACGCGGAGTTTAAATCAAACAATACGAGGCTTTATCCGAAATAGGCACCCCGAATATTTTGGCTAAAGCCAACTCTAAGAACTATCGGTTCCCCGCGTTGAAACGCGGGGCTATTAATATTAGACTTCATCAAACGTAAATCAATGCTCCTTTGTGTTAAAAGTCCACTTCTCCCAATTTTACGTAAATAAAGATAGGTCTGAAACAATAATATTATTTTAGTGTTACCGTTATCAAACAATTCAAAAACAAACAGTAATGAAAGCATATAAACTATTCACTGCATTTTTATTGATAGGTATCCTTTCATCTTTCAGCCTCTCCGCACAGGATGAGAGAGAAGATGTGGTATACCTTAAGAACGGCAGCATATATCGCGGCATCATCATAGAGCAGGTGCCCGGAGTGAGCCTCAAGATAGAGACTGCCGGCGGCAATGTATTCTCCGTAGCCATAGGCGACGTAGCCAAATTTACCAAAGAGAAAAAAGCGGTATCTGATACGCAGATGCATCATGACCATGACCGTGGCGATATGCATGGCGAAGGATATTATCGCGGCGATATGCATGGTGAAAGATACTACAGCAACTATCGCTATGGAAGGTCGGACTCATCACATCGTAGGCCGCAGTTTCAATACAGAAATAAAGGCTACTTCAATACTGCCCAGCTGCTGATCAATAATCTCGAAGGCGGTGGCCGCCTCGTGAATGGCTATAAGTTCGGGCACTGCGGATACCTCGGTGTCGGTATCGGTGTGGACCTTTTATTTAATGATGTGCGCAGAAATAACTCCGACTACTCGGGCGTGTACCTGCCACTGTACCTCTACTACGGCGGTGATATTTTGAAGAAACGCATCACGCCTTTCTACTCGATAGAGGCAGGATATGCCATGAGGGTAAACCCGAATAATAACAACAACAATTTCCCGAATCAGAACTTCCTTACCAATAACTCCGGCGCGACGAGTATGCATGGCGGACTGATGGGAGGTGTAGGTTTTGGTGTGAAATTTTACTCGCGCCACAGGGTCTT
Source organism: Bacteroidota bacterium (assembly GCA_003165135.1). Lineage (GTDB taxonomy): Bacteria > Bacteroidota > Bacteroidia > Chitinophagales > LD1 > UBA1941. The sequence goes on along the minus strand of PLSN01000283.1, from coordinate 3,667 downwards.
CTTTAGTCTTTCTGCTCATGCGGACTTTCAGCAGGCCAGCAATACCTACACAAACTATTACGATGCAAACGGCAACTTCTATCCCACCTATAAGACCAATGCAATACTCCTGATACCGGGCATCAGGCTGGGACTGGGATTCTAAAAATCATATGATATTTACAAAAGAGGTCATTCTAAAAAAGAATGACCTTTTTTACGCCTATTAAATTCGCCGTGGGATTTTTAAAATAGCATATATTAGTAAACCAATCCGATTTCAGACTGTCAAACAAAAAACGTGAACATGAAAGCATACCTCCTATTCTTCTCTTTTCTGACACTTCTTTTGCCATCGTATGTCTCTGCACAGAGTGACAGAGAAGACGTGATATACGCCAAAGACGGCAGCATCTACCGCGGCACTATCACTGAGCAGATACCCGGTGTGAGCTATAAGATAGAGATAGCCGGAGGCAGTGTGATAGTGGTCAAGGCAGAGAATGTGGTCAAAGTGACCAAAGAAGAAAAAAAAGAGGTGATAAGCTACGACTCATACTCTCGCCGCCGTCGGCCTGTGCACGTGTTTCAATATAGGGACAAAGGATATTTCTTTCAGGCACAGCTGGAGGCCCAGATCCCGGAAGCAGGTTTCCGTCTCGTGAATGGATATAAGTTCAATCAATTTGCCTATCTGGGCCTCGGACTGGGTGTGGATGGTGTGATCTCTGACCTGCATGGCAACTCTGACTATGCCGGTGCCTATTTGCCGGTCTATGTATATTACGGCGGCGATATTTTGCATCAGCAGATCACGCCATTCTATTCGGTAGAGGCTGGCTATGCCTGGCGCCCGGATATGTTAGCCAGTGGTGATTATTATTATTCCGGAAGCGGCGGTCCAATAGGTGGACATGGGGGTTTTATGGCAGGTGCTGCATTGGGGGTGAGGTTCTACACCCGTCGCAGGGTGCATTTTGACCTGTCGGCACATATCGATCTCAAGATGTCTACAGAGAATTATGAGACCGATTTCTACAACCAAAACACAGGCAACACTTACCAATATTTTTATTCTACTAACGAAATTCTCTTCATTCCGGGTTTCAGGTTGGGCCTGGGCTTTTAAAAAATATGACACATGAAAAAATACATCTTATTCTTCCTTTTTCTGATGGCACTTTTGCCAATGACTGCTTTCTCACAGACTGACCGTGAGGACGTGATCTATGCCAAAGACGGCAGCATCTACCGGGGCACTATAGTAGAGCAGATACCCAATGTGAGCTATAAGATAGAGATAGCAGGCGGCAGTGTGATAGTGATCAAGGCCGAAGACGTGGTCAAGATCACGAAAGAAGATAAAAAAGGTACTGGAGACTATGCAGTGCGCCACTACTATGAGGAAAGGCCTATCCGCCCAAAGCCTGTCTATGAATACAAATTCCGCCCAAAGGGTTATTTCTTTCAGGCACAGGTAGAGGCACAGGCACTTGAGTTCGGTTTCCGTATAGTCAATGGATATAAATTCGGTCGGTTCGGATATCTGGGATTCGGCCTCGGTGTAGATGGTGTGATCCTCGACATACACGGCAGACAGGATTACTCAGGCGCATATTTTCCTTTTTATATCCATTATGGTGGCGATATACTGAAGAAACAGATCACACCATTCTACTCCATAGAGGCGGGATATGCATTTCATCCCACGCCGATATCTGGCGGCGATCTCTCCCCGTTAGGAGGCGGCAGCAATACTAATGTAGTAAGCAGTAAAGGTGGCTTTATAGGAGGTGCGGGTTTTGGTGTCAGGTTTTATTCCCGCCGACGGGTTCATTTTGATATTTCCGCACACGTAGACTTCAAGCAGTCCTTTGCTACCACTGTGACAGAGATGTACAATTCCGTTACCGGTTACGATACAGATGTTTATTATACCGAGACCTCTATCCTGATCATTCCAGGCGTAAGGTTTGGCATAGGATTTTAAACAAAAAAAGACACTATGAAAATTCACCTGACTGCTTTTATCCTTGCTTTGTTTTTCTGCATCACTGCGAGTGCACAGAGTGAGCAGGAAGATGTGATCTATTTGAAAAACGGCACTGTATATCGCGGCACTATCGTAGAGCAGGTTCCCAATGTCAGTTTCAAAATAGAGATAGCCGGGGGCTCGGTGATATTCATCAAGGCCGAAGACGTGGACAAGATCACTAAGGAAGATAAAAAAGATACCGGCGACAATATCCGTTACAGCCGGTTTGGCAGACCGATCCGGCCCAGACCTGTCTATGAATTTCACTACCGTCCACGCACCTGGATGATACAGGCTCAGGCTTTGGCCGAAGCGCCGGAGATAGGTTTCCATCTCATGGGCGGGTACAAGTTCAATCAGTTTGGTATTCTGGCCATCGGTACAGGGATAGATCTCGTGATGTGCGACCTGCATGGCAATACCAACTATGCCGGAGGTTATGTTCCATTGTATGTTAATTACAGCGGGGAAATTTTGCGGAAGCATATTACACCATTTTACTCAGTAGAGGCTGGCTATGCCTTCCTGCCTGGTTCCGCTGATGCTAATGGTCTCGACATGCCAAATAGCTACATAATAATTGGCAGTCACGGTGGTCCTATGGGAGGCGCAGGTTTCGGTGTCAGGTTTTATTCGAGGCGGCGGGTACACTGGGACCTGTCAGCGCATATAGATTTCAAAATGGCCACGGTACACTTTGAAACCATGACCTACAACCAGAATACCTACAGCCCTATTTATTACTTTTATTCTACCTCTGAGGTATTCATCATTCCCGGCCTGCGCGTGGGTATGGGATTTTAAAAATGTAAAAGTATGAAAACCTGTTTATCACTTATCATTTTTCTCGCAGCGCTGATACCTGCCTTTGCACAGACTCAAGATAACCGCGAGGATGTGATCTATANNCTATACTATCAGAGTGTCTGAAGACAGCGTGATCACAGTCCCTGCTGCCAAGATAGACAGGATCACTAAAGAGGAAAGACCGGATGACAGGCCTAAACCAGGATACAAAAACAAAGGTTATCTCTTTGAATTTCAGTTTCACCTTGATGCCGTCGGCGGCGGCGTGAGAATGATAAACGGCTATAAGATCAATCAGTATGCCATATTAGGCGTAGGTATAGGCTTGGGCGGCATATACCTATCCGTCAATGGGCAGACCATAAACAATGATGCGGCACCATATTCGGGGTTCTATTTCCCTTTTTTCCTTTATTACTCAGGTGACATTTTAAAGAAAGACATTACACCTTTCTATGTACTTGAGGCAGGGTATGCCGTGGCCTATGACCCGCTGCCGGGAGGTGCTGACGGCGCTACTTATATCCGGTACAATACAATCAACGGCGGCCCGATGGGCAGTGTGGGTTTTGGGGTGCGGATATATCAAAATCGGAAATTTGTTTTTACTCTATCAGCCAACCTCGACTTCCAATATGCTCATACGGATGTGTATGATCAAGAGCTCGGATCGTATAGTGCCTCACCCCCTACTAATGTATATGCCCATATGGTCATGCTGATGCCCGGGCTCAAGATAGGATTAGGACTGGTGAGGTGACAAAAACATTCGCAAGGAGTCGATCATCTGCTTTTGTTTTACTTGCATAGTTTCCTGATCATCTCGTATGCCTTTGCATAGTCCAT
>PLSN01000202.1 GCA_003165135.1 Bacteroidota bacterium | reverse complement strand
CACCCCGGACATGTGGAGCTACTGGCTCGCTGCAGGGACCAGGGTGGACATGTTGTGCTAGGTCTCAACTCTGATGGATCTGTCAGAAGACTAAAAGGCCCCCATCGCCCCGTCAATGATCAGATCTCTCGTGCAGTCGTATTGGCGGGACTGAGTTTCGTAGATGCGATTATTATTTTTGAAGAAGATACTCCATTGGAACTTATTACTAAGATCCGTCCTGATATCCTCGTCAAGGGTGGCGACTATAAAGCCTCTGAGGTAGTAGGTGCCGATGTAGTCATGCAAAACGGAGGTGAAGTAAAGATCATCCCGCTGGTCGAGGGCTATAGCACAACGGCTATTATCAATAAGAGCTCTTCCTGATCAATATTTTAGAGCTCATCTTACTGTATTCCTTAATGTCTTCTTCTTTTGGCATAATAATTGAATATTTGCACAAAATTTCGTAACCCAAATCTATAATATGAAAAACCCGATACTCATACTTTTCGCTCTGGTATGCTCCGCCACTGTCTTTGGCCAGGCTAAAACAGACCTGAAAGACGCCCTGAAACCCCAGGAAGTAAAAATAAATGATACTGTCACCCACCACTGGAGATATACCGGTTTCTTTGGTGTCAACTTCGGACAGGTAGCCCTCGTGAACTGGGCTGCAGGCGGACAGAATTCAATAGCAGTACAGGCCAATGCCAATGCGACTTGGACATATGAGAATAAGCACTTTCTGTGGGACAATCAGCTCAACTTCTCTCTAGGAGGTATAGCAGGCGGGCGAATCATGCATCCCAGTGCTAATAACAAGTACCCTTTCAGAAAGAATGTGGACATACTCCAGATCACATCGCGGGCAGGATACATTATTGACAAAAAAAAGCAATGGATGGCTACTTTCCTGACCGATCTCAAGACGAGCCTTTTTGATGGTTTTGATTATTCAAATTATGATGCCGGTACTGCTTCTAGCAGACAGCTATCGTCTACTCCTTTTTCTCCATCCAACCTGCTGTTATCTTTAGGTATTAATTATAAACCAACTTCTTTCTTTTCTCTCTACCTATCTCCTGCTACTGCTAAATTCACTATCATGGATAACAGCACTTTGTTGCCGCAGGGAGATACTTCCTACAATAAAGTAGATAGGACACGCTATGGACTTGACAATGGCACATCCTATCATGCTTCGATAGGTGCTTATCTAAGGATGGATTTTCAAAAGGATCTTTGGAAGAATATCAATGTCAAAACATCTCTTGAGCTTTTTCAAAGTTATACAGACAAACATGTACTCGATGGTATAGTGCAGAGTGAACTCGCTGCTGTGTATGCGGCTTACCCTTCAGAGGCGACCAACCCCGGTCCGGCCACACAAGATCTTAAAAACCACCTCTACTATGACAACAGAGGCAACACGTATGTGAACTGGCTAACCAACATTACCTTTAAGGTCAATAAATTTATCACGGCTAGCCTGGAGACGCAGCTGATCTATGACCAGACAGTAGCTGTACCTCACTATGAGTCTAATGGATCTACTTATATGGGTCGTGGTACTCAGTTTCGTGAGGCATTCACACTCGGCTTCGGATATAAATTCCACTAAAATTATTTTGTAAAGTAATATAGGCCCCAAGATCCCAAAAGTGATTTTGGGGCTTTCGTTTTAATGAAAATCAAAGTTTATTGCAAACCCTTTGGGTGCATAGAAGGGTATATTATCTCAGCACTTCCAGCCTCTGAGAGTCCAGCCGTAGAAAAACGAACAGCAATATCGTAAAGGCCAATAAAGATGAGCCTCCATAGCTGATGAAAGGCAGTGGTATGCCGATGACTGGCGCAACGCCGATAGCCATGCCGACATTGATGAGAAAGTGAAAGAAGAGTACCGACACCACGCAGTAGCCATATATCCGGCTGTACTTGGACCGCTGCCGCTCCGAGAGATATAACAGCCGCATGAGTAAGCCCATAAACAAACCTATGATCACGATACTACCCGCGAAACCCCACTCCTCACCGATAGAACTGAAGATAAAATCAGTGCTCTGCTCGGGTACGAACTTGAGTTTTGTCTGTGTACCCTGCAGGTAGCCTTTGCCGGTCAGGCCGCCGGAGCCGATAGCGATGATAGATTGTTTGATGTTCCAGTCCTTGCCTTTTTCGACCTCTCTGCCGAGCAGTACATTGATACGGTCGCGCTGATGTGACTTGAGGTGAGCAAAGATGAAATTCACACCCGTCACATAGATGCTGGACACGAGCACTATGCCCGTGATGAGGTAGACCAATTGTCGTTTTTTATAATTAAAATAAATTAGTATCCCGCCTATCGCAGCAAAAGCCACCCACATATACCAGAGCTTTGGCACCACCAGCGCGATCACTGATAGAAAAATAACTGAGCCGCCGATGATCAGGTAATAAGACTCCAGGCCCTCTCTGAAAAGCACCAATGCAAAAACGGCAAACACAATAGCAGAACCCGCGTCGCCTTGTATCAGTACTATCATCATCGGCAGACCTATGATGGCAAAGGCTTTCCACTTGTCGCGCCATTTTCGCACATCGACATTCAGGCCTGACAGAAATTTCGCCAGTGCCAGACTGGTCGTAAACTTGGCCAGCTCTGATGGCTGCATCTGAAAGCCTCCAATTCTGATCCAGTTTCGCTGGCCCTTGACCATAGCACCAAAGAACATGACACCGATCAGCAATGGAATGAAAGCGCCAAAGATCGGATACGAAAAAGTAACAAAAAATTTGCCGTCTATAATAAGGATGATCGCAGCAATGACTATGCAGCCAATGATCCACTGAAACTGTTTGCCGGTATTGACCGCTGTGCCGCTGCCCGCAGTATTGAATGGGCTCAGACCATCAGTATAGACCGCAGAGTAAATCGTGGCCCAGCCTATCAGCACGAGCACGAGATAGATCAGCACTGTCAGCCAGTCTATATTACCCGTAAATTTTTGGTCGTTCCGCATTGTCTTTTAATGTCCAGTCGTGACAGGCATATTTTTTCCCAATGAATATTTTTGTATCAGGTTTGTCTCTATCATCTTCTTTTGTTTCGCCAGCCTGTTGTCTGCTATCGTATCATTGAGGTATTTCTCTACCATGAGGCTGGCTATCGGACAGCCGTATGTGGCTCCGAATCCTGCATTCTCTACTATGACAGCGATGGCTATTCTAGGATGGTCCTTTGGGGCGAACCCCGCAAAGACCGAGTGGTGGTCACCGTGGCTGTTCTGCACTGTACCTGTTTTGCCGCAGAGACTTATGCCGTCTATCTTTGATTCGATAGCGGTACCTGCCTCTACCACTTGTCGCAGCCCTTCATTGACAGGGATATACCATTTGGTATCTATCGTCGCCATATTTTTAGGCAGGTCGGTCTTTATGTTCTTTTTATCATGTACATCTTCCAGATCCCGCACGAGATGTGGTTTGATATACCATCCCTGATTAGCGATGGCGGCATACATATTTGCCAACTGTATCGGTGTGACGAGTATCTCACCCTGCCCGATGCCCAATGATATGATAGTCGCCGAGTGCCAGCCTTTTTCTCCATAAATTTTATTGAAATATTCCACTGATGGGATATTTCCCCGCGCCTCAGACGGTAGGTCCACGCCGAGCCTACTACCCAATCCAAAGCTACGACAGAAGCCGGACCAAGTGCCATAACTCTCTTGTATAGTACTGAATTTCGGATTCTCTATTGCATTGCGGAATGTTTGCCAGAAGTATGGGTTGCAGGACTGTGCCAGTGCATATTCGATATTGGTCGCCCATGGGTGGTGATGCGAACATTTCAAAGTCATGCCGGCGAAATTGTAAAAGCCATTGCAGGGCACAGTATACACCTCGCCTTGTACTCCTTCATTGAGCGAGATAAGGCCTATCATAGGTTTGAAGGTCGAGCCCGGGGAATAAGTCGCCATCGTAGCGCGATTGAACAAAGGTTCCAGAGAGTCATAAACCAGTCTTTTGAAATTTTCCCCGCGTATAGCACCGCAAAGCAGGTTAGGATCATAGCCCGGAGAACTCACCATACAAAGTATCTCGCCGGTTTCAGGCTCTATAGCTATGATGCTGCCTTTTTTATTTTGCATCAGTTCCTCGCCGTACTCTTGGAGCTTGATGTCAATGCTGGTGTAAAGATTGTCTCCTGCTCTCGCAGCAGTATCGTATTTGCCATCAGCAAAACTACCCTGCTCGCGGTTGTGCACGTCTACGTAAATGAATTTTTTGCCCTGTGTGCCGCCGAGTTCTTTCTCATAGTATTTCTCCAAACCGCTTTTGCCTACATAGTCTCCGGGCTTGTAGTAACCATTTGATGTTTTGATCTGGTTGTCATCTACCTCACCTACGTCGCCGAGTATGACTGCAGCGCAACGGTGAGGGTATTTGCGGATGGTACGCACCTGCCCGTCGAATCCCGGGAAAAGATATTGCGACTCCTGAAAACGCTGGTAATCTTCGAGGGATACCTGCTTCATAAATACAGATGCCTTTCTGGCAGAGTAGGCTCGGGCTTTGGCCATTCGCGCAGTGTAGTCATCCATCGTGATCTTTAGCAGGCTGCATATTTTCACTGAGTCTGCGGCCTTGGCGGCATGAGGAGTGACCATGATGTCATAGATCGCTTCGTTGTATACTATGAGTTCTCCTTTGCGGTCATATACGAGGCCGCGGGTAGGATATATTTCCAGTTCCTTGATAGCATTTTCGAATGCGATTCTGTCGTATTTCTTTTCAAACAGCTGCAAATACCCCAGCCTCAGCAAAAATATAGCCGCAAAAGCCGCTATAATGATGCGCACTACATCGTATCTGTTTTTGAAGAGGTCTTTATTCACGGAAAAAGGTGGAAAGTATGACTGCTAAATAACGAGCACAAAAATAATGGACTTAAGCGAATGTAAGCGATAGATAAGAGCTTTGTTATAATATTTTTTGAAGTAATTCTTTGACCTTAGATCCGATCAGGGCACGGACTTTTCTGAATTCGTCTTCATCCATATCTCTGGGGTCCGGGATATTCCAATCCTCGCGGTTTTTTGCATTGACCATCGGGCAGGCATCACCGCAGCCCATTGTGATAGCATAGTCATGCACTACATTCGGTATGTCGTCGAGCGATTTGCTGTCGTGGGCGCTCAGATCATAGCCAAGTTCTTTCATCGCGGCTATCGCTTTAGGATTGATACGACCTGAGGGGCGCGATCCAGCACTATAGGCATTGACACGGTCGCCACCATAGATGATAGCAAAAGCCTGAGCCATCTGGCTGCGGTTGCTGTTTTCAATACAGACGAATAGAATATTCTTTTTCATATCAGGCTGTTTCCTTTTCTTTCAGGACATGCCAGATCAGCACGGCAAAGGCTGCTCCCAGGAATGGCGCGGTTAGATATATCCACTGATGCTCAAAATGCCCTGATACAATGGCAGGTGCAAGAGAACGAATAGGATTGGTCGAGTCGCCGCTGACTGGCCCGACGAACATCGCCTCAAGCATGACCATGGAGCCGATGGCTATGGCAGCGAACATGCCCTTTTCTTTTGACCCGGTCGCTACCTGCATGATCAAAAACATCAAAAAGAAAGTCACCAGAAACTCAATGATGAATGACTGCATATCTGAGCCTGCGGGATAGGTACCGCCGAGGAGTTTATTGTCAGGAAAAAGGAAATGAAGCGTAGCGCTGGCTGTGATAGCTCCTGCTGCCTGGCTCAGGATATAGGGTGGAATCTCTTTGGCCTCAAATCGTCTCGCGAGCCAGAAACCAAATGTCACAGCAGGGTTAATATGGGCACCCGACACATCGCCGAGGGCGAATATGACGCAGGAGACGATTGCTCCCCAGACCAGGCATACGCCAACATGAGATATTGCCCCGCCGAATTGCTGATCGATCACGATAGCGCCTGTACCGCAGAAGATCAAAGTAAATGTCCCGATAAACTCAGCCAGATATTTTTTCATACATACCTTTTTCTCAAAGGTAAATTAATCGCTGATATTTTAAGATAGGGGAAGTTTTTTGAAAGCCGGATCAGGAATTTATAATTGCCTCCAGATCTAGCTCTATAGAGCAATGGTCAGTGAGATCAAATTTGCCATCCGACTTTGCTATGTATTCACCGTTTATTAATTCATAAACTATGATCGTTTTTTTGTCTGTATCCGCTATGAGGTAGTATTTTACTCCCTTTTCTGCATAGAGTTCTTTCTTAACTATTTGGTCTCTAAATGCAGTGGATGCTGATAGTATTTCTACTATCCATACCGGAGCATACTCGAGATGCTTTACTACTTTCTCACCACATACGATCATGACGTCGGGACGCACCACATTTTCGTCATCTATGATCCAGTCCAGATCAGCAAATGCTTCACATTTGCAGTCTTTCTTTTTTAGTTGGATAGATATGGACGTTGTGAATTCTCTCGAAATTCTCTGATGAGGGCCAAAGGGACTCGGTGCCATCGAATAGGGATAGCCGCAGATAAGCTCCCAATCACCTTCCCACAGACAGTAGTCCGCATAAGTATATCTCGGTATGTATTTTTCCCTTTGCAAAGCTTGGTTTTGACTCTATAAAGAAAACAAATCCTGTTGTCTTTTTCAAATGTGAATGCTTACTAAGCCAGTCTTCTCTTTCTCGAAGAGGTAAAGAGAAACAGGAAGATCATCATAAACAGTACGGAGAAAATCGTACTCAGGATGATCCGCAGTAATAAGATAAAGGGATTATAAAAAGTGCCGCTCTCTATCAGAAAATAGGCAGTATGATGAATGAAAGTTGCCAGTCCGCAATAGATCGAAAACCATGTCACGCCTTGTAGATTGATGTTCGGCTCTACTTCAAACTCTGCACCTTTTGGGGTAATGATACTGATGAGGGTCGGACGAAGATATGCGATCAGGAGACAGGCCGCAGCGTGCATACCGAGCGAACCCACAAATAAATCTACGCTCAAGCCTGTAGCAAATCCAAGTATCATCAGTAGCCATCTCGGTGTACCAAATGGGAGGAGCAGGATGAACAAAGGGTAGACATATGGATTGATGAATGGGCTAACCTTGATATTGCTGAAAATAAGTACCTGTGCAGCGAGCAGCGCTACAAAACGAAGGAGATTAATAGGTACTAAACTTAGCATTCAGATTATTTATAATTAGGATGGTTGAATTTTATTCCCAGTCGATCTCGTCGGCATTATTTTTTACAATATCATATAGCTTTGATTCGTTTTCTATCAGGTCTTCGATGATCGTAGCCAGCTGTTCCGCCTTCTTTTCATTTTGTGGTGTCAGTTTATAGTAGGCTGTATATTTGCCTGCATTAGCGTCGCTGCCCATGCCGCCTGCTACCTCAGGGAAATGCTCATCAAGATAATAACCGAGCAATGCCTCCCAGTTATACCCGGTCATGTCAGCCTGTTCGTTTATTGTCTTCATTTTTTGACCGATAGCAGCTACCTTTTCGTCTTTGATATTCAGCGTGACAGACACACTGCCGAAATCTTTCTTAGTTGTGATCTTGATATAGTCCTTCATGCGATTTATTTACTGTTACCAAAATACCAAAAACTATTTTTAATTATTCTTTTTAACTACAGAATCTAATACGATAAATTCTTTCCGCTTCAGGTTATTGACCACGTATACGTACGAGATATTATTCATATTAGCCGAGAGCGTCACATCGATATCGAGAAAATTTTCCTCAGGCTCGGCGTGTACATTTTTTACCCGGCCCACTATTACATTCTCAGGAAATAATTCTGAATATCCGCTCGTGACCACAGTATCACCAACCGCTATCTTGACATGCTTAGGGATCTCTTTGAGTTTTGCGAGGGTAGTGTTTTTTCCTTCCCATGATAGTGTGCCAAAGTAGTTGCTATTTCTCAGCTTGGCACTTACTTTAAAGTTCTTATTGAGCAGTGACATTACAGCTGCATAATCATCCGTCACATTCACTACCTGGCCTACCACGCCGCCAGGACTTATCACACCCATCTGAGTGGTGATGCCCTGGTTTTTGCCGCGATTGATGTAGATATAGTTTGCTGAGAGGTTTACGGAGTTGTGGATCACCTTGGCAGGAATGTATGTATAGACCTGCTCAAGCTTTTTGCCGATGGTGTCGGTCTGTTTTTTTGCGACTATGGAGGTGTCATTAGTAGATTCTTTGAGCTGCGCGCGAAGGTTGGCATTCTCTGCTACCAGAGAGTCCGCCATCTGTCTCAGATAGAGATAGTCAGTCACGCCTGATACTGTCGCATATACTTTACCATTGGCGTTATTGGCCATATTGACGAAGGCCGCCTGATGGTAATGACTGTTTTGATAAATGAGAAAGAAACAAAAGCCCTCTAGCAATAGAAAGAAAAAGAATAGATAGTACCTGACTATAAAACGAAGGAGGTTATACATGCTGAGACCCCTCCATACCTCCCCAAAGGGGAGGCTTTAAATAAGACGTGAATAATATTTTTTGTGCCTTATCCATGCAGTCCCTTTTTTCAAAAAATATTTTAGTCCATCAGGAAGGTAAACGTATCTATCTTCTTCAGGGCTATACCTGTGCCTCTCACCACCGCACGTAGCGGGTCTTCGGCTACGTGTACAGGCAGTTTGGTCTTTTGGCTCACACGTTTGTCGAGCCCGCGCAGCAAAGCACCACCACCGGTCAGATAGAGACCTGTCTTAAAGATATCCGCAGCCAGCTCGGGAGGTGTGGTCTCCAGCGCCTTGAGGATGGCCTCTTCGATCTTGGCGATAGACTTGTCCAGCGCATGCGCGATCTCAGAGTAGGAAACAATGATCTGCTTAGGGATGCCTGTCATCAGGTCACGTCCGTTCACCGGATAGTCGTCAGGCGGATTGTCGATGTCTGTCAGCGCCGAACCCACATTGATCTTGATATTCTCTGCGGTGCGCTCACCGATGAGCATATTGTGCTGACGGCGCATGTAGTCTACGATATCGAGTGTGAACTCATCTCCTGCTACACGGATAGACTGGTCGCAAACGATACCTGAGAGAGCGATCACGGCTATCTCAGTAGTACCACCGCCTATATCGATGATCATGTTGCCGTTTGGTTCCTCGACGTCTATACCGATACCGATAGCCGCTGCCATTGGTTCGTAGATCATTTTGACCTCCTGGCCGCCTGCCTGCTCGGCACTGTCCTTTACGGCGCGCTTTTCGACCTCTGTGATGCCAGACGGTATACAGATCACCATCCTGAATCGCGGAGGGAAAAGAAATTTCTTCTTGTCGAAGATCATCTTGATCATCTCGCGTATCATATTCTCAGCGGCATAGAAGTCAGCTATCACGCCATCTTTGAGAGGTCGGATGGTTTTGATGTTTGCATGTGTTTTTTCATGCATCTGCATGGC
>PLSN01000229.1 GCA_003165135.1 Bacteroidota bacterium | reverse complement strand
ATGCCGCGTACGGAGTCGCGTATGAAGGTCACTATCTCGTCTTTCTCAGGGCTGTCGCTGATCTCTGTCTCTACGAGTTTGAGGGCGTTGGAGACGTTGAGCCCGCGTACATAGATGATGCGATATATATCGAGGATATGGTTGATCTGTTCTGTGCTAAAACCTCTTCTGCGCAGGCCGATGGAGTTTCCACCCGCATATGATGATGGATGCCTGGCCGCACGTACGAATGGTGGGATATCTTTATTGACCAGGCTGCCACCGGATAGGATGGCATGACGACCTATCTTGACGAATTGCTGGATATTGCAGGCGCCGCCTAGTATGGCGAAGTCTTCTATTACAATATGTCCCGCGAGGTTAGTGTTATTGGCTAGTATACAGTTATCACCGATGATGCAGTCGTGCGCTACGTGTACATATGCCATGAGCATGGAGTTGTTGCCGATCTTAGTGGTCATGGAGTACTCGGTACCCTTGTTGACCGTTACGAACTCACGTATGGTGACATTATCGCCTATTTCTACGATTGATTTTTCGCCTTTATATTTCAGGTCTTGTGGTACTGCAGAGACGACCGCTCCCGGAAATATCTTGCAGTTTTTTCCGATACGTGCGCCCTCGAGTATGGTGACATGCGGGCCTATCCATGTACCTTCTCCGATCTCTACATCCTTGCTGATACTTACGAAGGGCTCAACTATCACGCTTTCGGAAAGTTTAGCACTCGGGTGTATGTATGAGAAGGGTTGATTCATTGCTATTTATGATTTCTGATTGTTGATTTATGATTTACCCGTTCGGATTTTTGAATGTAAGTAACAGCATTCTATGGTTTTTATTATTGCAGTATTGTCTCAATACTCATGTCTATATACTCACTACTGTTTCGCTGCCAGTTTTTTGCGGTCTACGATCTGTGCCATTAGTTCTGCTTCTGCTACGAGTTTATTGCCGACAAAAGCAGTTCCTTTCATCTCTACTAATCCCCTGCGTACAGGCGATAGAAGTTCGAGCTTAAATATTATTGTATCTCCCGGCACTACTTTGTGCTTGAATTTCGCTTTGTCTATTTTGAGAAAGTATGTGTCGTAATCCTCAGGGTTTGGTACTTCCTGCAATACCAATATGCCACCTGTCTGCGCCATTGCTTCTATCTGGAGCACACCCGGCATGACAGGATTGCCCGGAAAGTGGCCGTTAAAGAATTCTTCATTGACAGTTACATTCTTTACTCCGACCACCGTTTTTTTATCCACGTGAATGATCTTATCGATCAGCAGAAATGGGTAACGGTGTGGAAGTAACTTTTTGATGCCCTCAGAGTCATATACCGGAGGCATGTTAGGGTCATACTCAGGAGGATTGTCATGCTGACGGGTCTTGCGGATATATGCTTTTACTTTTCTGGCAAACTCTATATTCGACTTGTGACCGGGCCTTGTAGCGATTATGTTTGCGTTGAAAGGGGTGCCTATCAGGCCGAGGTCACCCACTACATCGAGCAGCTTATGACGGGCAGGTTCATTGGGATGATGCAGTTTTACATTGTTTAATATCCCTTCTTCGACTACATTAATGTCTGGCTTATTGAAAAGCTTTTGAAGTTTGGCTTTCTGTGAATCACTCACCGGTTTATCTACGATCACAATAGCGTTGTTTACATCGCCGCCTTTGATCAGCCCTGAGTCATAGAGTGCTTCTAATTCATGCAGAAAACAGAAAGTACGGGCCGATGCGATCTCTTTTTTAAACTCCGCTACCCGATTGAGTGAGGCATGCTGCTGACCCAGAACGTCGGATTTATAATCCACCATGGTAGTGACACGATAGTGGTCACTCGGCATGGCCAGTATCTCGACACCATTTTCCTTATCGACGAAATTCATCGTAGTACGCAACTCAAATACATCTCTGTGCTCTGATTGTTCCTGTAGGCCTGCTTTTTCGAGAGCTTCGATAAATGGCTCAGAGCTGCCATCGAGAATAGGAACTTCGGTACCATCCATAGTGATGAGTACATTGTCTATTTGCAGTCCGACGAGTGCAGCCATCAGATGCTCTACCGTGGCGATCTTGACACCGGCTTTTTCCAATGTAGTGCCACGCTCTACTGAGGTCACGAGATCACAATCTGCAGGTATGATAGGCCTGTCAGGCAGGTCAATACGCTGAAATTTAATGCCGTGATTAGCTGCGGTGGGTTGAAAAGTGACAGTGACTACCTGTCCTGTATGTAGGCCTACGCCTTTGATCGAGACGGGCTGTTTTATAGTTTGCTGAAATGAATTCATTAATCGTTTTTCAAAACAGTCCAAAAGTATGATTTTTTTGGAAGTATGAGGGCTAATCTGCGAGTTTCGGGAAGTAAATAGGTCAGTTCACTGATTTTAGAGGTTGAAAATGTCTTATTGCTTTAGGTAAATATTATAATTTCATTTTGTGAATATAAAACTGCATCCTTACCAGCTCGAATTTGTTTTCCCTTTCAGAATAGCACATGGCATCCGTACCCAGACTGATGCACTTTTTATAGAGCTGGAATCAGATGGATTTACAGCCTTTGGCGAAGCGACTTTTCCTCCATATCTGCCATATACAAGAGAAGCTGCTATTGAGGATTTATCAAGAGTCGACCTGCAAAAGGTAAATGGCATAAGCGATCCTGAACTAATCCTTAACCAGCATGGAATTATGGAGCCACCGGCATTGGCAGCACTCGATATGGCATTGTGGACGCTCAAGGCAAAGCTGGAGCATACTTCTGTCAGATCATTATTGGGTATCAGTGAAACTTTTAGTCCACCACGATCTTATACCATCTCTGTCTGTGACCGGGAGGAAATGAGCAAGCGTATTGATAATGGAATGTCGAATGGCTTTTCTTTCTTTAAATTGAAACTGAATGGAACCGATGATGCCCGCATGCTTTCTGACTTTCGTTCGCTTACTAAAGCTTCTTTTGCTGTTGATGCAAATCAGGCATGGACAGATGTGGGATATGCCCTTGAGTTTTCAGAAGAATTACAGTTTCAGGGCTGTGTATTGATAGAACAGCCGTTTCATAAAACTGATCTGATCAATACACAAAAACTATCTTCCGAACTTTCTATTCCCATCATTGCAGATGAAGCATGCCAGACCATCAGTGATTTAGATAAAGTACAAGACGCATTCTCCGGTATCAATGTCAAACTGCAAAAGTGTGGTGGTATTGCACCTGCTTATGAAATGATAAAGTACGCGAAATCCCTCGGGTTAAAGGTCCTCATCGGCTGCATGTCTGAATCTATTGTTGGATGCGGGGCAGGAGAGGTGCTGTCACCCTTATGCGACTGGAATGACCTGGATGGGTCCTATCTGGTGAAAAGAGTTCCATTTGGAAATTAATAAAGCTGATGATAGATGTTACTTAGAACATATTTTTAACCCAACCGATCACGTTGATGTTAAAAAAGAAGTAAGGTACAAAGAATACCGCTGACCAGAAGATACATGAGAAGACCATGCTGGAGACTACTTTGGTC
>PLSN01000137.1 GCA_003165135.1 Bacteroidota bacterium | reverse complement strand
CCGATTCGCAGGACTGGTGGCCGGCAGACTATGGGCACTATGGGCCGCTTTTTATCCGTATGGCATGGCACAGTGCGGGTACTTACCGCATCTCTGACGGCCGTGGCGGCGGCGGCTCAGGCTTGCAGCGCTTCGCACCGCTCAATAGCTGGCCGGACAATGCGAACCTCGACAAGGCGAGACTGCTGCTCTGGCCGATCAAAAAGAAATATGGCCGAAAGATATCATGGGCTGACCTGATGATCCTCACAGGCAACTGTGCTATTGAGTCAATGGGACTCAAACCTTTTGGCTTTGGCGGCGGACGTGCAGATGTCTGGGAGCCTGCTGAGGATGTGTACTGGGGCAATGAAAAAGAATGGCTCGGCGACAGTCGCTACACAGGAGACCGCCAACTGGAGAATCCTCTGGGTGCCGTACAGATGGGCCTGATCTATGTCAATCCACAAGGCCCTAACGGAAATCCCGATCCGCTTGCTTCAGCCCGCGACATACGCGAGACATTTGGCAGAATGGCGATGAATGATGAAGAAACGGTAGCGCTGATCGCCGGCGGTCATACATTCGGCAAAACACACGGCGCTGCTGATGCAGACAAATATGTAGGCAAGGAACCAGCGGCTGCGGGCATTGCAGAGCAGGGACTCGGCTGGAAAAATTCTTTTGGCACAGGTAAAGGAGATGATACTATCACCAGCGGGCTCGAGGGTGCATGGACCACCACGCCTACTAAGTGGAGCAATAATTATTTTGAGAATCTCTTCGGCTATGAATGGGAACTGACCAAGAGCCCTGCAGGTGCTCATCAGTGGAAACCTAAAGGAAATGCAGGTGAGGGACTGGTGCCTGATGCCCACGATCCGTCGAAACGCCATGCACCATTTATGCTGACCACAGATCTCGCGCTGCGTGTGGACCCTGCATACGAGAAAATCTCCAGGCGATTCTATGAGCATCCGGATGAGTTTGCAGATGCTTTCGCACGTGCATGGTTTAAGCTGACCCATCGCGACATGGGACCACGTGTACGTTACCTCGGATCTGATGTCCCTGCCGAAGAGCTGATATGGCAGGACCCGATACCTGCCGCTAAGGAGCCACTTATCAATGAGAAAGATATCGCTACTCTGAAAGCTAAAGTGCTCGCGTCGGGGCTGACCGTGTCGCAGCTGGCCTCTACTGCATGGGCCTCGGCATCGACATTCCGCGGCTCTGATAAGCGCGGTGGTGCTAATGGCGGGCGTATCAGGCTCGCACCTCAGAAGGACTGGGCGGTTTACAATCCCGCTCAGCTCACTAAAGTATTAGCGGTGCTTGAAGGTATACAGAAAGAGTTCAACAGCGGTAGTAAGAAAGTTTCCATCGCTGACCTGATCGTACTGGGCGGATCTGCAGGCATAGAGCAGGCGGCAAAGAATGCGGGACATGATGTCAAAGTGCCTTTCACACCGGGACGTACTGATGCATCGCAGGAGCAGACCGATGTAGCGTCATTCGCCATACTGGAGCCTGATGCAGATGGCTTCCGCAATTATCAAAAGGCAAAATATAAACTATCTGCAGAAGAAATGCTGATAGACAAAGCCCAACTGCTCACACTGACCGCACCGGAGCTGACGGTACTGATAGGAGGGATGCGCGTGCTCAATACAAACTTCGATGGGTCGAAACATGGAGTATTCACTGACAAACCGGAGGCACTGACCAATGACTTTTTCCTGAACCTGCTGGACCTGAGCACTACCTGGAGCGGCACTACGGATGCTCAGGATACATTCGAAGGCCGTGACCGCAAGACAGGCAAAGTCAGATGGACAGGCACAAGGGCAGACCTTATCTTTGGTTCCAACTCAGAACTTCGCGCATTAGCTGAAGTGTATGGATGTGAAGATTCAAAAGCAAAATTCGTGCATGACTTCATAGCAGCATGGACCAAGGTGATGAACCTTGACCGTTTTGATCTGGCATGATCTGATGCTAAGGTTATTTATATGGAGAAGGTGGTTCTGTAAGGGCCACCTTTTTTTGTGTCAAAAACAAAGTCACGATGATGTGAATAATAAGGGCTGACAAATGATCATGCAGGTACACTCGCTGGCTGAGATACAGCAGGCAGCATGCCCGCAGGCGATCTTGGCGGGGCCTTGGTCGTGACCGGCCCTGCGGAAATGAGAATGTAGACCATATAGAGTATGATACAGACGACAAAGATGATAAAGAACTTCATGAACTGATTATCTGATGATCTACGGTGCAGCACGGTTTAAAGTATTTTCGAGTGTATGATGATACGGGCAGATTGTAAAAAGCAAATGCCCCTATCGCAAAAATACAACTTTGCTGTGTAAAGCAATGACTGAAAACGTTAATGCGGATAAATATTTTTTTATCTATACATCAATGACTATGCGGCTCACATGAGATTATCATTTCATATCATGCCCGGAATTTGTTCTTTATTTTACTGCGCCCCTTGACAGCTGCGCCTACATCGTTTATATTGTATCTAACAACACCT
>PLSN01000209.1 GCA_003165135.1 Bacteroidota bacterium | reverse complement strand
CTGAGCGTGATCTGCACCATACGTGAGTATGGAGGATAGTTGAAACGATTTCGTTCCAGCATTTCACTTTTGTAAAAAGCAGTATAATCATGAGCTACAACCTGAGCGATGATGGGATGCTGAGGATTGCTGGTCTGAATGATGACCTTGCCGCGTTTTTGCTTCCTGCCTGCTCTGCCCCCTACCTGCATCATGACCTGAAAGGCGCGCTCATATGAACGAAACCCAGGAAAATATAAAGCATGATCAGCATTCACGATTCCCACGAGGCTCACATTGTCAAAGTCAAGCCCTTTGGTCACCATCTGCGTCCCTACGAGGATGTCTATTTCTTTATTTTCAAAGGAAGAGATGACGGTGCTGTGCCCATGTTTGGCGCGGGTAGTATCGAGATCGAGCCTGCCCACTTTAGCTTCCGGAAACAGCTCCGAAATTTCTTCTTCTATCCGCTCAGTGCCCATGCCCACTATGGCGAGGTCCATGGTGCCGCATGACTTGCAGGCACGCTCGACAGGCTCTGTATAGCCGCAGTAGTGACATATCAGTTTATTCTGAAACTTATGATAGGTGAGGCTCACATCGCAGTTGCGGCATTTATATACAAAGCCGCATGTCTTACAGGTCTGATATTGTGAGAAGCCACGACGATTGATAAAAAGTATCACCTGTTCTTTATTGGCGAGAGCATGTTGTATGCCCAGAGTCATTGTCTGCGAGAAAGAACCATGGAGCGCTTTCTTTTTTTGTTCGCGTTTCATGTCCTCTACCACGATCTCTGGCAAAGCTACATTACCGTATCGGTGAAACATCTTCACTAAACCATATTTACCTTTGTCAGCATTTTGATAGGATTCCAGCGATGGTGTAGCAGAGCCCAATATAACTTTAGCATTAAAATATTTCGCCAATACGATCGAGCAGTCACGTGCATGGTAACGAGGGTTCGGGTCCATCTGTTTGAAAGAACTGTCATGCTCTTCATCGACGATTATCAAACCCAGATCTTTGAATGGCAGAAATAAACCCGACCTTGCAGATACGATCAGTTTATATTCATCATTGAGCACTTTATTCCATATTTCTACACGTTCATTTTGATTAAACTTAGAATGGTATATGCCTATCTGATTGCCAAAATATTTCCTCAGCCGGTTAATGATCTGGGCTGTGAGGGCTATCTCGGGTAGCATATATAGCACCTGCTTTCCATTGCGGATGGCCTCAGCCATTTTCTCGATATAGACTTGTGTCTTGCCGCTCGATGTCACGCCGTGCAGTAGCACTGTTGATTTGTCTTTCAGATGCTCATCTATCTCATATATGGCACGCTGCTGGTCGGGGCTCAGGTCAGCAGTAGTGATGTCTTCTTCATAGAAACTTCCAAGCCTTGACACTTCTATTTTATATTCCAGAAAGACTTTTTTGTCCACCAGTCTTTTGAGAGTCCCTGCGTCACTTTTGCTGAGTGTAAGCAGTTCATTTTTTTTGATGTGGCGGTTCTTTTTTGTAAGCTGTGAATATGCCAGCAGGAGTTCTACCTGTTTTGGTGCACGGCTCAGGTCTGTGTATAGCCTTTCCAGTTCTTTTTCGTCCTGATAGAGCTCATGCAGTTTGACATGTGTCTCTGTGCGGGGCTTGAACTTCTCAATTACTTCTTCGGCAGATAGAGCAATGCCCAGATTGAAAAGCGTACGCAGGTATTGATATACATTTCTTCGCTGAAGGATGTCCTGTACTTGCGGTACAGTGATCTCCCGCTGTGCACGCAGGGCCTGGACGATGATGAACTCCTCATTGTTCAGGCTGTCATAACTACCTTCATAGTATTCATTGATGATGATCTTGGTCTCGCTAGATAATTTCAAGCCTGCGGGCAGTGCCGCCTGCATCACTTCGCCCTCGGTGCAGAGATAGTATTCAGCCATCCACTTCCAGAGTTTAAGTTGATTCTGCGTCACTATAGGGTACTCATCTGCGAGTGATTCCAGTAGCTTTGGTTCAAAAGCCACAGGCTTCTCATTATGTATCCTCTTGACGATGGCCGTGTAGAATTTATTCTTGCCAAACTGTACGATGATGCGCTGCCCTGTTTTGACAAAAGGCACCAGGTCTATAGGCACAGCATAGCAGTAGTCCTGCGGCAGTGCCAGAGGCAACAAAACATCTAAATATGTGACTTGTGAAGGCAATATTCTTGTAAAAAAGTAAAGAAAAAATAAGGGTAAAGATAGGAAACCTTATTTGTTGGCATTCATCTTGGCGAGGAGTTCTTTGGCGGGTAGATGTTTTATCTGGCCATTTACACTTATAACCATCATCTCATTGTTAGCAGCACTTTGCTCGTAAAGCTTGCGGATAGCTTTTTTCATTCCTGCAAAGATCTTATCGCCTAATTCAATGTTTTCCTGCCTAAGAGCCATTGGACTTGCTTTTAATTTCATTCCAAATATCGGCATTTTTTATTTCCAAATCAAGGTTTTCACCACCTTTTGCTATTTGCTCTATATCCTCAGCAGAGTTGTCACCAATTATCCATATATCGCAGATAGGTATGAACAGTTTAAAAAGATTGCTGATTCCTTTATAATATCTTCTTTCCACAATGTCATCTGGTATGTGATGTCCACCTTTAGCTACTCTTATTGCTACTCGTTCCTTAGCCAGTTGCGGTGAACTCAGCCAGATATAAACCAAGGTAACGTTGTAGCCCAGGCTTTTGGCTTTATGGATATATGATACATAGCTTCGTGTAGAAAGTGTGGTTTCAAAAGCAAAGTCTTTTCCTTCCGATAAAAGCATATCGATTCTATGTAACATTATCCGGCCTGCTTCAAAAGCAGCGCCTTCAGGATTGAAGGGTGAAATTCCTGCGGCTATATTGTCTGCATTTACAAACTCACGGCAATCCAGTATGTCTGGCAGTATCGTATTACTCGCAGTAGTCTTGCCTGCGCCATTACATCCTGCTATGATATATAGATCTGGCATTGATTATTCCCCATATAGTGGAAAGGCTTTCATATACTCATTCACTTCAGCTTTTACTTTGGTAATGGTGTTTTCATTTTCTATATCAGTGATCAGGCGATTGATCCATAACGCGATCTGCTGCATGTCTTTTTCTTTCATACCACGTGTGGTCACAGCAGGTGTGCCGAGACGAATGCCCGATGTAATAAACGGCGACTTATCATCATAAGGCACCATATTTTTATTGGCTGTGATGTCAGCTCTGACCAGTGCATTCTCAGCTTGTTTGCCTGTTACATTTTTATTGCGGAGGTCTATCAGCATCATGTGGTTGTCCGTACCGCCGGAGATGATCGTATAGTCCAAAGCTGTCAGCGCGGTAGCGAGTGCGAGTGCATTTTTCTTGACTTGTAGCTGATAAGCATTAAACTCATCTGTTAGTGCTTCGCCAAATGCCACTGCTTTAGCAGCTATCACATGCTCCAGCGGACCGCCCTGCGTACCGGGGAAAACCGCTCCATCCAATACCGCCGAGAGTGATTTCAATTCTCCTTTAGGGGTTTTATCACCGAAAGGATTGTCGCCATCCTTGCCGATCATGATCAGCCCGCCGCGTGGCCCACGAAGGGTCTTGTGTGTGGTCGTTGTAATGATATGGCAGTGTGGTATCGGATCGTTAAGGAGCTTGGCAGCGATGAGGCCAGCCGGGTGAGAAATATCGCCAAGCAGCACGGCGCCGACTTCATCAGCTATAGCACGGAATGTCGCATAGTCCCAGTCACGCGAGTAGGCTGATGCACCGCAGATGATAAGCTTTGGACGCTCCTTCTGTGCGATTTCACGCACTTTATTCATATCTACCCTGCCAGTATCCTGCTCTACATTATAGAAGAATGGCTGATAGACCTTGCCTGACATATTCACTGGCGAGCCATGAGATAAGTGGCCACCATGAGACAGATTAAAGCCAAGCGTTTTATCGCCCGGTTTCAGACATGCCAGCATCACAGCGGCATTGGCTTGTGCGCCTGAGTGCGGCTGCACGTTTGCCCATACAGCGCCAAAAAGCTTTTTGACACGCTCGATGGCCAGGGTCTCTACCTGATCTACTATCTCGCAGCCACCATAGTAGCGTTTGCCGGGCAGGCCTTCTGCATACTTATTGGTCAGGCAGCTCCCCATTGCTTCTATCACTTGTGCGGAGGTGAAATTTTCAGAGGCGATCAGTTCGACTCCTTCACGCTGGCGGTGGAGTTCTTTGTCTATCAGGTCAAATATGACGGTATCTCTTTGCATTGTATTCTTTTTATCTGAAGCGCGAATTTAATCAAATATTTGGCCCCTATACATTGGAAATAAGTTTGACATGATATATGACTTTTACAAAAACATGGCTTTTTCTTTGAATAAGCTAAAAAAATATTTTTCTTTATGAAACGATAAAATTTCCACTCAATTAACGCTATGTGAACAGGCTAAGGGTTACTTTCACCTTCATTGTGGAGATTTTATGCCAGGCATCTTAGCTAAAAAATCTCAGTAATTGGAAAAAAAATCCGGCTTTCAAAAATGCGGTTTCGCTGTAGTTGTTTTATTCTCCTCTCTTTCATTATTGGCGGGCGGGCCAAATAAAGCTGAGATGGAGGCTGCGAGAAATGCTTTTCCGGATGCGGATGCGATATTTCTCAATAAAAGCGAGCACCTTACTATTGATATTATCAATGGTGAACTAAAACTCAGCAGCAGGGTAGAGGAGAGAATATATTTTGTAACAGAAAGGGCTGAACTATACAGGAAGTATTCTCTTTATCACTCTTTTTTTGCTGATGTAACGGATGTAGATGCTTCGGTAATGGCAAATATCGATGGCAAATATAAAGTGATCAAGGTCGACAACTTCACCACACAGGACAATGTGGATGCGAATGTATTTTACGATGACCTGAAGGAAGTGAATTTTACATTTCCTGCAGTCACGCCGGGTGCGATAGGATATTTGAGCTACACTGAGACGCTGAAAGACCCACATTTCATCGTGCCGTTTTATTTTGTTTCCTATATGCCTATTATGAATGCGGAATATAGCGTGACATGCCCTTCATCAGTCAAACTGAACTATAAGGTTTTCAATAATGACTCCGGGTCGGTAGTTTTTTCTAAAGAAGGGAAGGGGAAGACGATCACCTATCACTGGCGTGCAAAAAATGTAATGGATATTAAGCATGAAAATGACGCACCCGGTTTTGCTTATTATGCCCCGCATATTCTCCTTACGGTAAGCGAGTATGAGAAAGATGGCACTGTGCAGAAAGTGATCCCTGACCTGCAGAGCATGTGTGAGTGGTACAGCACCTTTGTGAAAAATATAAATAAAGATGATGATTCACTACTCGCAACCACTGTCAGGTCGGTGATCAAAAATGCCAAAACTGATGAAGAAAAAATAAAGAGTATCTACTACTGGGTCGAGGACAATATTACTTATGTAGCTTTTGAGGATGGGATGAATGGTTTTATACCACGTGAGGCAAAGGACATTTGCCAAAAGCGCTATGGTGACTGCAAGGATATGAGCAGCATACTCGTCAAAATGCTTCGCCTCGCAGGTATCAAGGCTTATCACACCTGGATCNNGTGGCAGATGCCGCGGGAAAGAGATATGTGCTCGATGGCACCGGCAAATATACTCCACTGGGTTTTGTGACGGGCTTCATACAGGGCAAAGAAGGATTCATACTCAAGGCTGATGGGCAGTGTGAAGTGTATCAGATGCCGGTGATGCCGAAAGAGAAATCAGTGCAGACGGATACGATAGTGATCAGTTTCAAAGATAAAAGCACGATCAGTGGTAATATATCTGAGTCTCTGACCGGCTACTATCGAATATCTCAGGCCTATTCTTATCATTATACCCAACCGGAAAAACGCGACGAAAAATTTGAGGACTATCTCAAGTTTGGCAATAATAAATGCAAAATATCAGGCGTCAACTTTGAAGGGTTCAACGGTCAGGATAGTGTGATGAAATTAAATGCAAATTACGAGTTGCCGGATTACATCAAGAATATCGGCGAGAAAATATATCTCAATCCCAGTCTGGAGAAACAGGGACAAAATGAGAAAATAGATATGTCGGACCGGAAACTTCCTTTTGAAGAACAGCATAAAGGCATCCAGCAGACAGTTACTATCATCCATATTCCTGAAGGATATGAACTCGATTACAAGCCCGATGAAGCATCTTTCAAAGGGGGTAAAATGAACTTTTCGGTTTCTTATCATGCAGATGCCAAACAGATCGTTCAAACCACTGAGATCGGAGTTGATTTTTTAATATTGTCTCTTAACGAAATTCCAGAGCGGAACAAAATGGTAGACGCTATGGACAATGCGTATAAAGAAAATATAGTTTTCAAGAAAAAATAAAACACTATGATGAGCAATAAGAAATTTTTGTTTGTATTTCTTTTTCTAATGGGGCTCTCACAGATACAGGCTCAGGTCATCAAAGCCGAAAGTTATAAATGGACAACTACACCTGAGAAGATCGATGTCGATAAACAATTTGCTGACGCATCAGCAGTAGTGCTGGAGGATATAAGGATCTATAATTACTACTATGAAAAGGTCAAAGAGAAAGACAACCTGTTCCTTGAGGAGACACATCACAAGGTCATCCAGATCAATGATACAAGAGCTATCGAGGCATATAACAGGCTTTACATACCGCTCTCGGGGGTCATAGAGATCGTAGAGATACAAGCGCGCACCATAGCTCCGGGCGGTAAGATCACAGACCTGGATAAAGATAAGATCAAAGAACTCTCCAATAAAGAAGGCGAAGGGGCATATAAGATATTTGCATTTGAGGGCTTAGAGAAAGGAAGCAGACTGGAATATTTCTACAAGGTAAAGGAAGAAGCTGATTTTACTTTGCGTAATACGGTGCAAGGCACTGACCCGGTGCAGCTGCATCAGTTGGAGATCATCACTCCCGAGAACCTGAAATTTGAGTATAAAACATATAATGGCAAATCTGAGGTCATAGATACAGTGATCGATGAAAAACGTTATTCTCTTCTCACCTCGCGGAATGTACCCGGTCTGGAAGAAGAGAAATATAGTACATACACAGCAAATCTGATGAGAGAGGAGGCACAGCTGGCATATAACTCAGTAACAGCCAGTAGCCGTATCCTGTCATATAATACTGCTGTGCAGCGGACCTATCCAGTGCTGTTTGATATTGATGCCAAGGCCGAAAAGAAGATCGAAAAGATATCCGAGCAATTAGGATTATCAAAGATGGATACCAAAGAAAAGGTCAAGCATATAGAAAACTATATCAAGACCACCATACAAATGGAGAAAACAAGAACGGCAGACCTGGAGGACATTTCTAAGATACTGCAAAACAAACTGGCTGATAATAATGGCATCTTAAAGTTATTCATAAATTTTTTTGTGGCTAATGGCGTAAGCTGTCAGGTAGTATATACGACAGACAGAAACAAGGTGATATTTGATCCCGATTTTGAATCATGGAATTATCTGGCAGAGACCTTGTTTTATTTCCCCGACCTTGGCCAGTATATCGATCCGACTGATATTACATATCGCTATCCGTTGATCCCTGCGACCTATACGCTCAATAGCGGACTCTTTATGGAAGAAGTAGCTGTAGGCAAATTCAAAAGTGCCACATATAGCATCAGGAAAATTCCAGCTCAAGACCCCTCTACCAATGGTGAGACCATCACTGCTGACTGTCATTTCACAACGAATATGGACTCTATCGATGTGAAGTTCACCCGGTCATTTCTCGGTCAGATGGCAGCGCCGTACAGACTGGTTTTTAACTATGTACAGAAAGACGAAAAGAAGAAGGCCTTGGAGGAGACAATGAAATTCTCTATGTCTGATGCGAGAGTGGTCAGTGCTCATATAGAGAATACTGACTTTCTGGAATCAGAAAAACCACTGGTCACTACCGGAGAGGTCATTGGCTCATCGCTGATAGAGAAAACAGGCAAGGACGTGATCTTTATGATCGGTGACCTGATTGGCCCCCAGACAGAGTTATATCAGGAGAAAGAAAGAAAAACACCGATCGACGTATTTATAGCCCATAACCTGAACCGCACGATCAAATTGCAAATACCGGCAGGGTATAAACTCTCCGGTCAGGATGCGATCAAAATGAATATTCACTTTGACTTTGGCGGCAAGGATTCATATGGTTTTATTTCTGACTATACTCTGGCGGATAATGTTTTGACAATTAGTATCAGGGAGTATTATTATGCCGTTCAGCTTCCAAAGTCAGAGTTCGAAAACTTCAGAAAGGTTATCAATGCTTCAGCAGATTTCAACAAGGTAAATATCGTGCTGGAGAAATTGTGATGTGGGGCAACACTGGTTGAGCTTATTTTCACCCATAGCTTCGGTATAAAATCTTAATTTCGCCATAAATCTGTTTATATATATGCAAGCGATCATCCCGGTGGCAGGTGCAGGTACACGACTCAGGCCATTGACATATACTCAGCCTAAAGTGCTCATTTCTGTAGCCGGCAAACCTATTCTGGCCTATATCATAGAGAGCCTGCTCGAAAGCGGGGTTACGGATTTTGTGTTTGTAATAGGATATCTGGGTGAGAAGATAAAAGAATATGTGGAGCTGAATTACTCTCACCTGAATGCACGATTTGTGACTCAGGATGAGCGTAGCGGACTCGGCCATGCCATCTGGGTAGCAAAGGATGAAATCGACCTTGATAAACCACTCATCATACAGCTCGGCGATACGATCCTGGATGCAGATATAAAAACAATTATTTCAGGAGAATACTCAACGCTCTGCATCAAGAAAGTCGAGGACCCGCGTGCATTTGGTGTAGCTGAGCTGGGCGAGGATGGATTTATCAAGACCCTCATTGAGAAACCGCAGATACCAAAATCAAATATGGCGCTCGTTGGTTTTTACTTCATACGCGATACATATAAACTGTTTGATGCGCTGGAGTCAAACATTCAGAATAACGAACGTGACAATAATGAATTTTACCTGACAAATAGCCTTCAGAAGATGATCACGGAGGGAGTGAAGTTCAAAAGCTATAAAGTCGAGCACTGGTTTGATGTAGGCAAGAAAGACATCCTGCTGGAGACAAATGGTATCCTGCTCAAAAAGAACGGCGACAGGAGCTGTGACCATTGTGTCAAAACCAATTCGATATTTATTTCACCATATCACATATCAAATGGGGCCAAGATCAAAAATTCTGTGATCGGGCCTTATGTCACGATAGGAGAAAATTCTGAGGTTAGTAATTCACTCATCAAAAACTCTGTGATAGGCAGCTTCTCAAAATTGGAAAATGTGACCCTGCACAACTCTCTCATAGGGAGTGATACTACTATCAAAGGAAACAGCCAAAGCCTTAATATAGGCGACAATACAGAGATAGATCTGCGCGGCGAGGGACACGAATAGAAACGTAGTAATGGAAAACAGGATCACTAAACTTTTTGGAATAGAATATCCCATCATACAGGCGGGGATGATATGGTGCAGCGGTTGGCGACTCGCTTCTGCCGTGAGTAATGCAGGAGGACTCGGGCTGATAGGCTCCGGCTCTATGTATCCTGACATCCTACGTGAGCATGTCCGTAAATGCAGAGCAGCAACCGATAAGCCCTTTGGTGTCAATCTGCCGCTGCTATATCCCGATATTGACAAGCACATTCAGATCATCATAGATGAGGGCGTGAAGATAGTTTTCTCATCGGCCGGCTCACCAAAGACATGGACCAAAGAATTGCAAAGTCATGGCATCAAAGTAGTGCATGTCACTGCCAGCTCCTTGCTCGCAAAAAAATGCGAAGATGCTGGTGTGGATGCAGTAGTAGCTGAAGGCTTCGAAGCCGGCGGACACAATGGCCGTGAAGAGACTACTACGCTATGTCTTATTCCTGCGGTGAGAGATACTATAAGTATACCACTCATAGCAGCAGGAGGTATAGCATCCGGCAGGGCCATGCTAGCGATGATGGCACTAGGTGCAGATGGGGTGCAGATAGGTACGAGGTTCGTATGCAGCGATGAATCATCAGCACATCCTGACTACAAAACTAAAGTGAGTAGTCTCAAAGAAGGCGATACGCTACTGTCAATGAAAAAAGTAGTACCGGTCAGGCTGATAAAAAATGAATTTTATAAACAGATACAACTGGCAGAAGACAGAGGCGCTGACGCCAGCGAACTGATGCATATACTAGGACGTGCACGTTCCAAGAAAGGAATGTTCGAAGGCGATATGACCGAAGGCGAACTGGAGATAGGCCAGATAGCCGCTATGGTCAGAGATATAAAACCCGCTGCTGATATAGTAAAAGAAATATGGGATGAGTTTTTGAAGACAAAAGAAAAACTCATCAAATTTTAATTTTTAAATTTCAACTTTTCAATAGATAGATGACTCAAAAAACAAAGACCACTTCATACCCCAAAGACAAGATCAAGATACTTCTGCTCGAAAATATCAGCGATGCGGCTGTCGAGGAGATGAAGGACGCAGGTTACACCAATATCAAAAAGCTCAGTGGCGCAATAGGTGAAAAAGAACTCGCCAATGAGATCAAAGGTGTGCACCTGCTGGGTATACGCTCCAAGACTCAGGTCACAGCTAAGGTACTCGCCAAGGCTGACAAACTTTTGGCCATAGGCTGCTATTGTATCGGCATCAATCAGGTGGATATAGATGCGGCCGAACAAAAAGGCATTACGGTATTCAATGCACCTTTTTCTAATACACGTTCAGTAGCCGAACTCGTTATTGGATCTTCTATCATGCTGATCCGCCGCATACCTGACAAAAACAAAGCGGCACATGAAGGCATCTGGCAGAAAGAAGCAAAAGGCAGCTTTGAGATGCGAGGTAAAACAATGGCGATAGTCGGATATGGCAATATAGGTTCTCAGGTATCTGTCCTCTCTGAGGCACTGGGTATGGATGTGATATATTATGACCTCGAGCCAAAACTTCCCCACGGCAATGCCAAACAAGTTAGGTCTCTGAAAGAATTGTTTCGCAAAGCGGATATAATCACCCTGCATGTACCCAGCGATCATAGTACTCATAACCTCATCAACGAGCAGACACTGGCACATGTCAAAAAGGGCACAATTCTCATCAACTATAGTCGCGGTGATGTGGTCGATCTGGATGCCTTGAAGGCATCACTCAAGAGTGGTACGATAAGCGGTGCGGCCATAGATGTATTTCCTGTAGAACCCGAAAAGAACGGCGAAAAGTTCCATTCTGTGCTCCAAAACCTGCCCAACGTTATTCTCACTCCGCATATCGGCGGCTCTACCGAAGAGGCACAACTCAATATAGGACTGGATGTGACATCCAAGCTTCTGAAC
>PLSN01000157.1 GCA_003165135.1 Bacteroidota bacterium | reverse complement strand
AATAACTTACAAATAAATCAATAAAAACCATTTATATTTATACTTCAATCAACACAATTACCATTTCATTAAAATAAACTAAAAAAAGACATCAAAAATGGCACTGAATTACGAAATCGATAATCTGGATATACAGATACTAAACAATCTGATGGAAGATGCATTCATTCCATACACAGAATTGGGCAAAAAACTATTCGTTTCGGCCGGGACGATACATGTGCGTATGGCAAAATTGCAAAAACTAGGTATCGTCAACAGTCCACGCCTTCAGGTCGATCTCAATAAACTGGGCATGGACGTAACCGCCTTTATCGGTGTATACCTCATNNCGGTAACTATAGCCTCTTTCTCAAAATCATCTGTCGCGATACACAGCACCTGAGAATAGTGCTGCATGACCGCCTGCAAAAAATAGAGGGCATCAGTCGCACAGAGACCCTGATCTCGCTCGAAGAGAGCTTTGACCGACCTCTACAGATAGAAGTACCGAAGGAGAAATAATTTTATCATTTTTCACTATCCAGCCATGCTCGATAGTTGCGGTCCATCTGGCGGATGTGCACGGGGATATGCTCCTCGTATACTTTTAACCACTGCTCGAAGCTCATGGTGCCATTCTCAGAGTGCTGCACAGTAGCAGTGAGCCATACTTCATCAGGTACTCTTTTTATAAGCTTATAGGTAGTGTCGCGCAGTACCCTGAAAAGGTCCAACGCCTCATCTGTAGACTGATGATGATAGTNNCCTGGCCCATTTATTTTCATCATAGCCATAGACGCCACTGCCCGGCTCTGCTATGAAGCGGCGGCAGCGGATATATGAGTTAGCCTCGCTGTCGGCTATATGAATGATCACCTCATGGATACTCCACTTTTCAGGAGCAGGTCTCCACTGCCACATCTCTTTGGGATATTTCCTGAGGGCATCTGTCAGTATAGTGTATGCATGCCCGTATGACTGGATGAGATCGTTGCGTTCGGTAGTAGTCATGATATCAATTTAATTTATGAGTTTTAAAATTAAACAAATTATGCTAATTTTGCATTATGTAAATAATTATTTCATTAAATATGCTTTTACACGATCAGCAACGTTCTTTCTAATATCGTACCAAAAGAGGTTATAGTCCAGCAGGTGAAGTACATTCCATGAGCGCACGATAGGCAATGTGGTCCGGACCCAAAGATAGTCATGATGTATCTGAGCAGATGCTGCGTGCTTCCATCTTTTACGTTTTATCTTGAGAAAGATCGAGCCTTGCGATGATGTGGCGGGCACAAACGCAGAATCTCTGGTCCAGGTGATCGGGTTGACATTAGGCGCGCCCCTGAGCACTGACTTATGCGGGTCAAAGCCATCCTTAAACGATGACCAGGTCACATAGCATCCGGTCGCTGTAGGCTGCCCGCAGGGTTTGATGACCTGATAGGACTTCTCATCTACTCCCATACCTACTACATAGGCGCAGACGAGTTGTTTGCTCAGCGGCTTACCGTCAAAGAACTCCCGGAGCAGTCTCCAGGCATGATTGCTGCCCTGACTATGTGAAGCGATAATGATAGGCCGTCCATGATTGTAATGATCGAGGTAGTATTGAAAAGCTTTCTTCACATCCTGATAGGCAAAGTCCAAACCTTTAGGACCATTGACTGTATCATAGTAGCAATCGATAATACCCTGACGGTAGCGGGGTGCATATACGCGGCAGCTGGCATTAAACACTCCCGCCTGAAAGCGCACAGGCAGATTGTCGATCCTCTTGTTCAGCTTCCGGTCATTGATGTCGGCATTCCATGTTTTGCCTTTGCTATAGATGGTCGGATAGATGTAGAATACATCCACATCTTTCAGTGAGTCACTGACCCAGTGCTCATCGGGTGGGATGACATCTGCTACATCAGTGCGAAACGGCAAAGCACTCCAGTACTTCTCCAGTGTATAATCTGGTGCTGCTGGCTGGTCCTCAGGTTTGAAGGGGCCGAGTTCATTATGCTGTGAGAAAACACCTACACTCAGGAGGCATAAAAGAAATGTGCTGATAATACGCATGAATGGAGATTGGGCTATAAATCGATAATGACGAAAGTAGGGATATTTTAGGATTTACCCTCCTAAATCCTCCCTATAGGGAGGACTTTAATACAAGCTATTGCATTGGCTGTTAAGCCTCCCTTTANNCAGCTCGCGCTGCGCCGATCGTCACAATCCCTTTTGACGAAACACAAGCTATACTCTCCTATAGCTTGAGTATGTTTGAGTGCTTACTCTATATTGAATTTCAGCACCACTTTGTAGGTATCTTTCAGGTCGAGGCCATCAGTATTTACGGTGAAGTTCTGAACTTGATTCAAAAGGTTCCTGGTCAGGTCCTGTTCGTCGCTGACTATTTCTTTGACCTGGATAGTGCCGTCAGGGTTTACTGCGAAATGTAACTCAGCAGTATGCTCACCCGGACGGTCCATGATAAAGTGCGGTACTACCACCTGCTGCTGGATCGAATAGTCCAGTCTCCTCTCGGGTGTGATGGTTTTCCTGTTG
>PLSN01000481.1 GCA_003165135.1 Bacteroidota bacterium | reverse complement strand
CCATGTCTGCTTCTATGTATATATACCGGGCAGCACATGTTCTGACTCCACCTGCAATGATATCATCATTGACAGCAGTTGCAATGTCAATGCGGCATGGCAATATTACGCTTATGGCACTGATTCGGCACACTTCTATGCTTCAAATACGGTCGGCAATGTTTCCTACTACTGGCATTTTGGCGATGGCACAGTAGGTACAGGCTCCAACCCATGGCACGGGTATTCGCAGCCCGGTACTTATCATGTATGCTTGTATGCCTCTATAGGCACCAACTGTACGGATTCATTCTGTAGCACCGTGA
Source organism: Bacteroidota bacterium (assembly GCA_003165135.1). Lineage (GTDB taxonomy): Bacteria > Bacteroidota > Bacteroidia > Chitinophagales > LD1 > UBA1941. The sequence continues at coordinate 4,999 of PLSN01000481.1, read as the reverse complement.
TCATCGGCTCGGGATGCAATATCAATGCATCGTGGTCATATACCCTGCATGGTGATACAGTCTATCTCGTGAGTACTGATACCAGCTCTGCCAATCACCACATCTGGATATTCGACTACAATACCAGCACGGTGACCAGTGGTACATCGATCACACATGTATTCACCGGAGCGGGTACTTATCATGTATGCCTCTATGTATATACTCCGGGTACTACCTGTTCAGACTCTTCATGCAATAATGTAACGATAGTCGACAGCTGTGTCACAGATGCGGCATGGATATCAGTCATACATGGCGATTCAGTTTATTTCTACGCGACAGATACCAATAGCACAGTACACTATGATTGGAATGCAGGCGACGGCAATTATGTCTTTGGTACGCATCCTGTGCATGTTTACGCAGGGCCGGGTACATACCATGTATGCCTCTATGCCTACGTGGGCAACTGCCTCGACTCTTTCTGCAATACTATAACCGTCGGCTCCGGATGTAATATAACCTCTGCATGGACATACACTGCCAGCGGCGACTCGGTGAGCTTTACGACGGCCAATACCAATACGGCCTCACACCACTACTGGAACTTCGGTGACGGTACTGGTACCTCGGCATTCAATGTATCGCACACCTACACGGCACCTGGTACATACCATGTATGCTACTATGTATATCTGCCAAATACCAATTGCTTTGACTCTACCTGCAATGATATCACAATCACAGGCGGATGTAACCTGACCGCGGCATGGAACTTCCTGCATACGAATGGAGATACTTTCCACTTCTATGCGCTGATCCCTGACAGCAATGTCTATATACTGTGGACATTCGGCGACGGCACTACATCCAGCGGTTCATATGTCATTCACACATATCCTCAGCCGGGCACCTATGAGGTCTGTGTACATGCCTATATACCGGGCACACCATGTTCTGATTCCCTCTGTATATCTGTGACCTTCGGTGACTCATGTGCAGTGACCGCAGCATGGACATCTATATCTCATCCTAATGACTCGGTACAGTTCTACGCACTCGACCCTGATACCACTGCACACCATTATTGGACCTTCGGCGATGGTGGGTCAGCTTCAGGCAGCTATGCTACACATACATACGCTCAGTCAGGCACCTATAATGTCTGTCTCTATGTCTACATACCCGGCACTACCTGCAGCGACTCACTCTGTCAGAATGTGAACTCCATACTCGGGGTCACTGATATAGGCAGCTATCCGACCATCACGCTCAGTCCTAATCCGTTCAGCCAGTATGCGGTCATGAATATCAGCGGGCCGGCATCAGTGTATGAGGTACATATATATGATATGACAGGACGAATGATACGCATAGACCACAGCGCCAATAACTCCATCATGATCGAACGCGGTGGATTATCGTCAGGCATCTATCTATACGAAGTACAGGCAGGCGATATGATCATCGGCAAAGGCAAGATGAGTGTAGAATAAAGCAAACCCTTACCAACCCAATAGCAAAGGCAGCCCCACAAGGCTGCCTTTTTTTATTTTGATAAAGTATAAGACTTACGAATATGCATCGAGTTCCTCATTTGTGAGTGTGAGTAATTTGTCATTTTCTAATTTGACACCACTCAAATAGATTCTATGGAAAATTAAAAGGAACCTTCTTGAGGTTTGAAAGAAAACATGGTGAAGGTTGTTATTGAATTTATAGTGCCACCAACCAATTGCGGTTTTCTTTCCGTTAATGATTTTTTCTATTGTACCATATTCACCAATTTTTATAAAATCAGTGATTGTTAATTTCAGGATTTTCTCAGCCTCTTCATCAACTGCCTTTTGATATACAATATCAATGCTATTCATCCTTATATTAAAAACTGTATTTTATATTGCCTGTGATTCATGACTTGCGACTCATAGCTCACCACTTGCGACTACTCCCTACTTCTTCGCCGCACTGTCTTTAGCGCAGCAGGCAGGCTTGGCTTTGCCGCCGCTCATCTCACTGCATGAGGCAGGACCGCCTTTCATATCCTTGCAGCAGGCTTTCATTTCAGTACCACTGCAACATTCCTTCTTTTCACCGCAGCAGGCAGCGTTAGGCTTGCAGCATTCAGGCTGACTGCCACCCTGCATACCGCAGCTACCATGAGTCATATACGGACAGCCACCGTCACCATGCCTCATATCGCAGTGTCCTGATGCATGGCACTGATGCATATGCCTCATGTGATGCACACCGATGACAGCCGCTGCGACTATAAAGATCAGTGACAGTCCGATCACCTTCCACGCGAGGAGTTTGTACAGCGTGCCGAGGCCAGCTTGTTTCACGTATATCAGAAGGTAAATCCCTGCTGCGAGGGCGAGTATAGCTACCGGAATTGCGACCATAAGTATTTGATTTTAGGTCTGCAAGATAAGGAGATTTTTAAATAGTGAAATTTCGGGGCTGTGCGAGAGCAGATCGTATCATCCCGAGCTATATGATCAGTCTGTTTCGCAAGGCAAAGGCCACTGCAGCAGTGACATTGGCCACGCCCAGTTTTTTGATGATGTTCTTGCGGTGTGAGACGACCGTTTCCTTGCTGATATATAGGTCGCGGGCTATTTTCTCCGAGGTATAGCCGGCGGCCATATATCTCAGGGTCTGTACCTCGCGGCCAGTGAGATGCATTCTCCGCAGGAGCCTGATCGGGCTATCCTGAGCATTCGTTTCAGTTATGGTTTCCTGGTATTGGCTTATAGCCATAGCTGGTTCGGGATTGAGTCTGAAGTCCATAGTGCGTTTGGTTTAGTTTGATAATCATCGAGATCTGATATGCAATTGTAAAAAAGCAGAGTTGTCATTTCAAACCATCTTTAAGTGCATTATAGGATGTCTGGCAACTATTTATAGGTACTCATTTATGGGGATACCCGATATCCTATTATATTAAAGATATCTGCATTTATGGGAGTAAAAAATACCCATTGATGGGGATTTTTATGGAGCATTGCTTGACTAATTTTGGGTCATTAAATAACCTTAAAATACAAACACACATGGCATCAATTCTTATCACAGACGTATCAAAACTGGCTTTTGATTTTACAACTACCCCCGGCTCAGTAATTATTTCATACCCGGGCGCTGGCAGTATTACCGCATCAGGCAATCGCCAATGGTATACTTATACTTCAGGAGGCGACCTTTATTTTGTAGACGGCCCTGCTGCCGGCTCCACACCAAATTCGGTGGCATCACTTCAAAACAATGAAAACCTGGCCATATCTCTGGGTACTTCAAGCGGATCAGTGGTCCTGATCGGTAATGGAGATCTTTTACCAGCCGGCGGACTCATTAAATTCAGTACTGATATCAACAATACCAGCACTCCACCCGCTCAGTATATTAATGTAGATATCACTACAACCAGCTTTATCGTGAAACATTCCTGATCATTCATCAATAAGCAAGAAAAAGATTAATGATTTACCAAAGGGGCGGCCTCTGTCAGCGATGTGTCGTGAATCTGGGCATGAAGCCATATCTGAATAGCTGAGAAACCTTTGCAGTTTTCTATGGCTGTTTCGGGGTCGTCCCTTAATGTCAGGAAATACTCATCGCCATCTTTGATGAGTGTGTTCAACAACTTGAATATATAGGCGTACGAAGGTGAGACTATTCCTTTGCTAGTGAAAAAACGCTGGGTGTTTCTGATCTGATATGATAGCAGGTCATATTGTTTCAACTCATATCTGGCTATGAGCTGGTGGAGCATGGCCTCATATTTTATCTCTAGCTTTACATCTGTTTTGTCAGCAATTATTTTTTCCGTATAGGTCAGTACTTCCTCCCATTTATGCAGCATCATATAGGAGATCGAAATATTGCTGTATAGGCTTAGCTGCCTGGCAATGCTGATTTTTTTTCTGTATTTCTTCAATCCTGCTTCGATCTCCGCGGCCATTGCAATCGCTTTTTCAAATTGCTGGGTGTTTAGATAGAATAGCTGTTTGTAAAAAGTTATACTTTGAAATGTTTCTCCTATTTCATCTTCATTGAGGGGCGCGATCGCCTCTGCATGTATTAGCAACTTCTGCATGTCCGCATAGTTCTTGACCGTATGNNTATAGTTCTTGACTGTATGGAGACTATACAGATAGTTGTATAATGCAGCATTGTATAATACTCTATTATTGTTTTTCTGGTGAGGGAAGTATAGTTCATACAGATTAAACATCTTAGCCGCATAGTTGTTGTATTGGACGTGATCGTTCTTTAATACATAGTATAAGGATAGTATCGAATAATACCTTCTGTCTGTAGTAAAACATTCTCCGGGTTTATACTCCGCAAAAGCAGGATGTTTAAGTTTTTTCTCCGCCTGCTCCCAAAAATCAGGTGAATTTACTCTGGCGTTTATCCTGTACTGGATGAAGATCCAGGAATCTATTGATGCCAGTTCATTTATTAGGCTTAATTTGTCGAGCGACTTTTGTTCCTCACTGCCCAGTTTTGCTGCCAGTTCAGGCAGTGAGTCCTGGTCCAGCTCCATTTTCAGCTTTGTCTCTCTTTCTGCCAGTGTGAGCAGTACGGCATACTTCTCATATTTCTCTGCTATTTCCTTGGCTTTGGCTATTGTTTTTCGGCGCAGCTCGTTTAGTCTTTTTTGGCGGTAAAAATCCTCTTCGGCCAGCAGGTCATTGAGCTGATTGTCTATCGAGTGGCCGGAGTGGAAACTCAGCATGGCCTTAATGATCATCTCCTGCAGGTTCTTTTTGTCATCTGCGAGGTTCTTGCCGAGGTTTTTCTTTTTTAGCCTTTGCTTTAGCTGGTCTTCATCATAGTGGTCATCGGGCAGAGCATCATATATATCAAATAGCTGTTCGTACTTGTTCTGATCGCCTACCACATGGCGTTTGGAAAACACTTTGAAATAACGTTTTTCGCTGCTCGTGAGAGACTTCACGAGCTGATACAGATTGTCAGTGGGTTTCATGTATTGTACGGGGATATACAC
>PLSN01000323.1 GCA_003165135.1 Bacteroidota bacterium | reverse complement strand
AATAAGAAACCTGCATCATGACAGAGACATTCTCCATCAGGAAGATGCCGCACATGACAGGTAGCAAAAGCTCTTTGCGAATAGCAATAGCTAGTACCGCTATGATGCCACCTAATGCCAACGAGCCCGTATCGCCCATGAAGACCTGCGCAGGGTAGGCATTCCACCATAGAAATCCCACGCATGCTCCGATGAAAGCTGCGAGAAATATTGTCAACTCGCCTGCATTAGGGACGTACATGATACCGAGGTAATCAGCAAAAATGATGTTACCAGATACGTAGGCAAATACCAGTAGTGTAGCGCCGATGATAGCTGATGTACCCGTAGCGAGGCCGTCTATTCCATCAGTGAGGTTTGCACCATTTGATACTGCAGTTATTATAAAGATGACTATCGGAATAAATATCAACCAGCCGTATTTGCCCCACGCCGGGTTAATGAACTTGAGTATCTTCGAATAGTTAAATGAATGTGATTTGATAAATGGCAAAGTAGTGGCGAGGCTTCTTGTTGAATCCATATAATGTATCGATCCTCTTTGATCCGCTATATGCGATATCTCAGATGGATTGATAGTGTGAACTGCAGCAGCAGGAACTTCTACTTTGATATAAACATGCTGGTTAGTATACAAAGTAATACCTACTATCAGTCCCAGTCCTATCTGGCCGATTACTTTGAATTTGCCCGCCAATCCCTTTTTGTCCTTTTTAAAAACCTTGATATAATCATCTGCAAAGCCAATGGCACCAAGCCAAATGGTGGTGATGAGCATCAGTACGATATATACATTGTCCAGCCTCGCAAGCAGGAGAGTGGGGATAAGGATAGCACCAAGTATGATCAATCCACCCATAGTAGGTGTACCCTTTTTGGTATTCTCACCCTCGAGTCCAAGTTCCCTTATTGTTTCGCCGATCTGTTTTCTTTTTATAAGGTCGATGATATTCTTTCCATAGATCATTGATATGACAAGTGAAAGAATAATAGCCAATGCTGCCCGGAATGAGATATATGCAAAGAGGCCTGTACCAGGTGTGTTGTAGTGAGCTCGTAAGTAGTTAAAAAGATAATACAGCATTTTCTTTATTTTCCGAGTTCTAAAAATGTTTCCCTTAATACAGTTTTATCGTCAAAATCATATTTGATTCCCTTTATTTCCTGGTATTTCTCATGTCCTTTGCCCGCTAATAGAATGATGTCGTCTTTGCCCGCCATCATACAGGCAGTTTTAATTGCCTCTTTTCTGTCGGTGATCGTCAATACCTTTTTACGATCAGTGATGGCGACACCTTCATTCATCTGGCGAAGAATTTCATTCGGATCTTCAGAGCGTGGATTGTCAGAGGTCAGGATGCATTTATCACTCAGGTGTGCCGCTACCTGTGCCATGACAGGGCGTTTGGTAGCGTCGCGATCACCTCCGCATCCTATGACGCTGATAAGTGTTTCATTACCTTTGCGGATAGCGTTGATGGTATGAAGCACATTTTTCAATGCATCCGGCGTATGTGCATAGTCCACGATGCCGGTTATGTTTTCTTTAGCAGATACTATCTGATCGAAACGGCCATCAGGCGGAGCCAATGCACTCAGTTGCGTCAAGCACTCCAGTTTATCCACTCCCAGAAGTGTGGCACATGCGTAAACAGCGAGAATATTATAAGCATTAAATTCTCCAATAAGGCGGGTGAACATCTCTGAACCATTGATCTCCATTTCCAGGCCGCGAACATTATTATCAATGATCTTGGCTTTGAAATCAGCGGGGGACTTAAGGGCATAGGTGTATTTGTGAGCCTTTGTATTTTGCAGCATTACTATGCCATTCCTATCATCGATATTAGTCAGAGCAAAAGCTTCAGACGGCAGCTCATCGAAGAAACGCTTCTTAGCTTTTAGATAATTATCAAAGGTTTTATGATAATCTAAATGATCATGTGTGATATTGGTAAAAATCCCTCCGGCGAATGTGATGCCCTCTATGCGAAACTGATCGATAGCATGACTGCTGGCCTCCATGAAGCAATACTCACAATTAGAATCCACCATTTGTTTCATAAGCTGATTCAAATGAATGGCGTCCGGAGTAGTGTGTGTGCTTGGTATCACTTCACCATTGATTTGATTTTCTACTGTGGAAAGCAAACCTGCATTATGACCTAAGGCCCTGAAAAGTCGATAAAGAAGCGTGACAGTCGAGGTCTTGCCATTCGTGCCTGTCACACCGATTACCTTGAGCATGGATGATGGCCTGCCGTAGAAATTTGATGCCAGTTGGCCCAGTGCTTTTGCGGAATTTTCCACCTGTACATAAGTGACAGTTTGATCAATGTCATCAGGGATCGTTTCACAGATGATCACTCTGGCGCCTTTGTCAATGCAAGACTTGATATACTTATGACCGTCTGTAACAGTACCTCTGACAGCTATAAATGCATCACCTGTCTGTACTGCACGTGAGTCGATCTGAAGCGCATCGACAGTCACGACTGTGCTACCTATGATATTCATCACCGGTACATCTTTTAATATGTCATTCAGCAATAGCATCAGCTTAACTGTATTGTTATTTTTTGTCCTTTTGAAATCTTACTTCCCGCGTCTATTGACTGGCCTTTAACATTTCCTCTACCCGTAAATTCAACACGCATCCCCCTTGATTCTAACAAATAGATGGCGTCTTTAAGGCCCATGCCTACCACATCAGGGACAATGTCCGCCTTGATGTCATTGGCTATGTATTTATTTTGGTCATTTGCCATCAACTTGATCCATTCATTGTTTTCTTCGGGAATGTTTACGCCGAATAGTTGGAGCAATCTGTTGATGTCTTCGCGTGAGCCACTTTGGATGACCGGTGGTATATTTTGTGAAACTGCATCGTTGACTATCGGGTGCATACCGAGAGAGAGTGAGTAAACTTTGTCCGCTACTTCTCTGAATACGCTACCTGCGACGACATTACCATAGTAGCCTCCCTGGCTTGGAGAGTTCACCACAACGATCATGGTATATTGCGGGTCATCAGCAGGGAAGTACCCTACGAATGAAGCCTGATATTTTTTATTGCCAGTGTAGCCATGATTGCTGATGACGGCTGTACCTGTTTTGCCGGCTATTTTGAGGTAATCAGTTTTCAGGTTTTTGCCGGTACCTTCTTCGACCACACCTTCGAGTATTTCACGCAGCTGCTTGACTGTTTTGTCGCTCATTACTTTCGGATTCAAAACCACTGTAGTGTTTGAATCTACTGTCTGATTGTACTCTCTTACTTTTTCTATCAGAGTAGGTTTGACCATCACACCATTATTGGCGATAGTATTATAGAATTGCAATGTATGAAGCGGGGTGAGTGTCAACTCATATCCGTGAGCTATATACATGGCAGATACACCTGACCATTTTTTGGGGTCGTTTAGGATAGGCTGCGCAGCACCACCTACTTCGATCTGTACCGGCTCTGTGAAACCAAATGCTTTGAGATGCTCATAAAATTTTTCAGGAGCATGTACATAATGATCACGTGCTATAGTAGCTATGGCGACATTTGATGAAACTTCTATCGCACGCTTCAATGTGAGGGTAGGAGTTTCCGGAGCTTCGTGATCTTTGATCTCACTTCCTTTAGGCATTTCCAGGACACCACTACCGACAAATATCGGCGTGTTGTTATTCGCCATACCATCCTCCATGAGTGAGGCAGCGGTAGCGAGTTTCATGGTAGAACCAGGTTCAGTCGCTTCACCTACGGCATAGTTGTATAGTTCATGGTAGTTTGCTGAGTCTGTTTTGCCAAGATTAGCGATAGCCTTGATCCTACCGGTCTTTGTTTCCATCAGTATCACACATCCGTGTTCTGCATCATGGACAGTGAGCNNGCTACATCCTGTATATTGATATCGATAGTGGTATAGATGTCTTTGCCGGAGTTAGTGGTTTCTTCTTTTGTATCGAGAGGTTGGGATACGCCGCCTGATAGCTTGCGATATAGTTTTTTGACTTTTTCGCCGGCCAGTTCTTTATCATATTTCAGCTCCAGTCCTGATGAGTAATTGCCATCATGATGCTCATCAAAACCGAGTGTACGGAGAGCTATATCACCAAAGGGATGATCACGCAGTTCTTTAGTTTCGACGATCAGGCCGGACCTGTTTCTGCTGAGACGGAACCATGGCCAGGTCTTCATTTCATTGAGATCAGCGAGCGAAATGTTTTTGCGGAGCAAATAATAAGTGTCACCTTTCTTATATGCTTTAGAGAAATCTTTTCTGTAGTCGGTAGCACTCCTGTCGTGGTATTTGGCGGCGAGGAGTTGACAGACAGAATCGACATTGGAAGAGGAAAACACATCGTCGTTCAGGCCGTCAGCATTGAAGTCTATATGTACATCAAATATCGGAAGTGAAGTAGCGAGGAGTTTTCCATCCTCAGAATATATGTTACCCCGCTCGGCGGCGACGGTCTTTGAGAAAATAGTTACACTGTCTGACTGGGCAATGAGCCTTTGAGCATCATATAGCTGAGTATGGGCAGCCTTGAAGATCACTCCAAAGCCCAACAAGGTAATAAATAAGAATCCGATGTAGATCCTTACCATTACTTCTCTTTTTATGTTGTTGCTTGCCATTTAAATTGGGTGTCAGTTGACGGTTGGCTGTTGTCTGGGAGCTGCCTTAAAAAAATTATTTCTTATCTTTTTTTACTTCTATGATCAGGGGTGGCTGTCTCAGTTCTTTCAGTCCCTGGTCCTCGACCAGTTTTGAAACTTCAGACAGCCTGCTTTTTTTCATCAGTTTGTTTGTGGTCTCCATATACTGCCACCTCAGATCGCGAACTTCTTTCTCCGACCGTGATATTTTTCTCGCATAGCTTTCTGCGAGATGGTTATTGGCTATGTGCAGGAAACCAAGGATCACCAGAAAGAATACAAATGGAAGGCTCAGGAGGATGTTGCGGAGATTAGATCCGCCGACCACATCAAATACCTGAAGGAAGCGGCGGATACCTTTGGGGGATTTGGCCCCCAAACCCCCAAAGGGGGCTTTAACAGCCTCGTCTTTTGTGCTTTCTTGTGCTTCTGTATTTTTAGTCTCTTCCATTTAATCTTAACTTCTATTGTTTGTGCTGCCTTTGTATTTAAGTCTCCCCTTTTGGGGGAGATTTAGAGGGGGCTTCTCTCCGCTATTCTCAGCTTTGCCGATTGTGAGCGGGTATTTTCTCTTGTCTCTTTATTGCTGGCGGTGATAGGCTTCTTTGTTATCACTTTCCAGTCTTTCTCATAGTTGCCAAAGAAGTCTTTCACCGGTTCATCGCCAAAGCTGCTATGCCTCATATAGTTCTTGACCAACCTGTCCTCCAGCGAGTGAAAGGTGATGATCGCCAGCCTTCCGCCCGGTTTGATGAGGTCCTTGCTCTCTTTCAGCAAGTCCATCAGTGCGCCAAGTTCATCGTTGACCTCCATACGGAGCGACTGGTATACCTGTGCCAGATAGCGGTGCAGTTCACCTTTGACCTGCTGCTCACAGACTGCCCTCAGGTCTGCTGTGGTTTTAAAAGAACTTTGTGCCCTCCACTCTACTATAGCGTTTGCGAGGGTCTTTGCATTTCTTACTTCACCGAACTCGCTGAACATCTTCTGGAGATTTTCAGCTGCGTATTTATTCAGCACATCTGCCGCGGTCAATGTATCTGCCTGGTTCATCCGCATATCCAGCGGCCCCTCGAAGCGATAACTGAATCCCCGCGTGCCCTCATCGAACTGATGGCTGCTCACCCCAAGGTCTGCCAGTATGCCATCCACCTGAGTGATGCCCTGTAGTCGCAGGAAGCGCTTCATGTGGCGAAAGTTGGCGCGGACCAGAGTAAAGCGCGTATCATCTATAGCATTTCTCTCTGCATCTGCATCCTGATCGAAGCCTATCAGCTGCCCATCTGCGCCGAGATGCCTGATGATCTCACGCGAGTGGCCACCGCCTCCGAATGTCGCATCGACATATACACCATCGCCTTTTATGGCAAGGCCATCTACAGATTCATGTAAAAGAACAGGCTTGTGATACATCCTAATCAGTTGTCTGTTGGCGGTTGCCTGTTGGCAGGAAACAGCCGGAACAAATCGTCAATCAATTATTCTTCGAATCGAGATACTGCGATACTTCGGCGGCGAGGTGCTGCATATTGGCGAGGCTGCCCTGTATGTACTGGTCGTACTTAGTGGCGTCCCACACCTGTATGCGGTCAAACTGGCCTTTGAGGACCACGTCTTTCGCGTTGCCGATGTATTTCATCAGTTGCTTGGAGATGAGGAAACGGTCAGCATTATCCATTTCCACTTCGGTCAGGCCCACAGTGATCGCGTTCATGAAGGCGCGGTGGGTCGGATTGAATTGGTTAAGCTGTTTGAGTTTCTCCTCCTGCGCTTTCCAGCTTTCGAGGGTATAGATCACCAAACAGTCATCGAGGTCTTTGGCAATCATAAACCGCCCTTTGTCCGGCTCGGGAAACTGCCGGCTGAACGTCACAGGCATTTTGACACGGCCTTTGTCGTCCACACTACAATTTATTTCTCCGAGAAAGCGCATTAGCTACTGATTTATGATTCCAAAAGTAAAAGGAATTCCCACTTAAAACCACTTCTTACCACAATAATAGACAAATTTTTGTCAACATATCAAAAAAGTATCTATTAGTTAGTTGTATCAATGGTTTTAATGGTGGTAAAAAGTGGTATTTATAGTGTATAAACGTCAAGGTGTGGATTATTGTTGCTTTTTCAACAAGGTTTTTAACACTTTATCCACAAAATGGGCAGCTTAATCAACAGCCGGGGAACTAGGATTAACAGGATGGGAGAATTAGCAGGATGAATACAGGATGATTTGCTCGCAAAGGGAGAGGCAAAGGCACGAAGGGTATAATGGGGTGGGTCTGTAATTGCCTACGTCAAGGCTATCCGTCAGAAAATGGAGAGCATCTATTTATGCTTGGTATACGAAGGAAGGCAGAAGTGATTAGGAAATAAAAGATTATGAAATCTTATATCGCTTCCAAATTTGTTATCCATTGGTTAAACCGAGGACATTTTGCTCTAATGTTTTGAAGCCCTATTAGTTTTGTCAGCTCCACACCATCTGTAACCTTGTCATAACTTGGGATAAACCCCTTTAATCTTTTAGAAGGTGCAGTAGTTACACCATTATTTATACTTTCCGGAGCTAATAAACATAAGGCAGCTAAACCAGCACTATTAAATTCGGTCGGCAGATAATAATTACCAAAAATACTGTTGTCCGATAAAACAATAGCTTCAAACTCATGTAATTGAATATATGGTATAAAGAGTGGTCGAGCATTAACAATAAGATCTTGTTTCATTGCGGCTTCTAAAATATCCATCACTATGGATTTATCAGCTGCTGCATGAGCCAAAGCCCAATTAGGAAAAGCATGGTGGCTTTCT
>PLSN01000014.1 GCA_003165135.1 Bacteroidota bacterium | reverse complement strand
GCTGACGCTCTATGCTAAATACTTTCGCGCCCAGTTCTGCGAGCACTGCTGCCTGATAGCCGCTGCCGGTACCGATCTCGAGGACTTTTTCTTTAGGCAGCAATTCTAAAAGCTGGCTCTGATATGCTACAGTATATGGTTGTGAAATGGTCTGCCCCTCACCTATCGGAAAAGCTTTATCTTCATAAGCAGTCACGTCAAAAATATTATCAAGCCCCAGAAACAGGTGCCTGGGCACACGCTCTATAGCAGCGAGGACTTTCTCATCAGTGATCCCTTTTTTGCGCAGCAGCGCAACTAATTCTTTCCGCAAGCCTTTGTGCCTGTATGTATCTTTTTCCAGCAAAGTCATATAGTGTGCAATTTATACAAGCAGATGGAGTATTTGAAAAGCGTGTATGAACAATACGTGTGGATTGAATGAGGGAATGGACAGGGCTATTAATCTATATTAATACTTAAATAACTTCATACTCGTCCCGTAAATCCCCAATTCTTATATATTTGTCACCGCACTAAAAAAAACTGACCATGAGCTCAAAGATCAAATTCGGCACAGACGGATGGAGGGCCATTATAGCCCGTGATTTCACTAATGCAAATGTGGCGCGCGTGGCAAAGGCCACTGCTGACTGGGTACTGGCCCAAAACACCAATGCCTCAGTGGTGGTAGGCTATGACTGCCGTTTCGGTGGGTATCTCTTTTGTCAGACGGTAGTGAATGTGCTGGTACAGCAAGGGGTCAAGGTATATTTTGACCAGCATTTTGTTTCCACCCCGATGATCTCTCTCGCTGCCAATAAACTGGGCTGTGAACTCGGCATCATCATCACTGCTTCCCACAATCCTCCTTCATACAATGGATATAAACTCAAAGGCGGACATGGCGGACCTCTGATCGTAAAATATATCGAAGAAGTAGAGGCGCTGATACCCGACGAACATAATGTGACTGAAAAAACGATCGAGGAGTTAGTATCTGATGGCAAACTAGAGCTGATCGATCTGGAAGACATGTATTACAATCATGTACTCGAAAACTTTGACATAGATGCGATCAATGATTCAGGCTTCGCTGTAGGCTATGATGCCATGTTCGGTGCAGGCCAGAGCATACTGCCCCGTATACTTCCTCATGCCGACCTGATGCACTGCGACTACAATCCATCTTTCTATGGCATAGCGCCTGAGCCTATCGCAAAGAACCTGCAGGAATTTGAAAATTACATCAGGCAGACTAGGCATATTGATTTCGGTTTGTGTACTGATGGTGATGCAGACAGGATAGGCATCTACGATGGCAAAGGAAATTTCATTGATGCCCACCACATCATTCTCATGCTGATATATGTCCTGCATGAATACAAAGAGCTGCGCGGCAAGGTCGTGATCGCATTCTCTGTATCTGACAAGGTCAAAAAGCTTTGTGAGCATTTCGGGATAGAGGTAGAAGTGACTAAGATCGGCTTCAAATATATCTGTGAAAAGATGATCACGGAAGATGTGCTGCTTGGTGGTGAAGAAAGCGGAGGCATAGCTGTCAAAGGCCACATACCTGAGCGCGACGGCATCTGGGACGGGCTGGTACTGATAGAATACCTCTCGACCAATGGCCTCACACTGCCGGACCTGATACAGGATATCTACGAGATAGTCGGGCCATTCGCGTATAACCGTCTCGACCTGCATCTGAAAGAAGAACAAAAACTACAGATAGTAGAAAACTGTAAAAATGGAGTCTATAAAACATTCGGCAATGTGGGTATAGCCAGAGTAGAAGATATAGACGGATTTAAATTTCATCTGGTCAATGATGAATGCATCATGATACGCCCCTCCGGTACAGAGCCTGTGCTGCGCGTATATGGCGAAGCGGCCACTGCTGCCCGTGTCAATGAACTGCTCGAACTGGTGAAAAAAGACCTGCTGGGATAAGGCCCCCCAACCCCCAAAGGGGGCTTTAACAGCCATACTGAATCAATTTTTCTTGGTTTTTTATTCTTGCCTCTATTTATCTATTTTATTAATTCGTTTTTATTGCCTGAAAAAAGCCGTTCACTGAACGCAACTCCCCATAAATGGGGATTTTTCAGCGTGTTATACTTACAATGTGAATAGCTATTATAAAATTTAAAACGGGAAACAAAAACAGCGTATGCCGAAAAGCTGAAAGAGACTAGGCGAAAAAAGAAGACCAAAAGTATTAATATGAAAGTAAAAGCAATATTTGTTCTAACAATAATACCCTTTTTGCTGTATAGTCAATGTTCGGAGTCTTTTAAAATCTACGGAGCGAACATAACAGCAAAGGAGGTATTGGGGATTACTAAATTTAATGATGTTGGTTTATATTGGGAAACAAAAAAGATAATTGATAATCTCACAGATGATACTTCTACTTATTTCTTGAGAATGGGTACAATTAGACTTGATCAATATGACTTTAACAAAGGAACTAAAAACCTTTTTAATCTTTCATATAGTGCAAATGGCAATTATCCCGTACTAGACCATATTGATTTTGATTATTACAAGAGGTTCGGATTTGAAAAGATGGAACTAGATAATCCATCTTTGACTAGTGATACTGGATATATAAACTTTAAAAAATACATAATTAATTCTAAATCAGATTCTTTAACAAGAATTTATCTATGGAATATAGCAACGCCTATCTTTAGGAATAAATTACTACAAACACGTTTTTTTATAAATTCCCAGCCGATCTCAGACAATAAAAAAATAAAAAAGCACTTTAGTTTTACAGGAACAGCATCATTGAAGGCAAATCTTAGCAAAATGCTTAAAGGTGTAAGTAATGCGAACCTAAGCGCAGGAATAGGAGCCTATATTGATAATATAGCATCGCAAAATTTTAATGTCACCGGGCATTATGTATCCATTGTTTTTCAAGAAGAATACATAAATCAAATATGCTATGTGTTGGCAAATACAAATGATAGCGAACTAAAGGACGATGAATTTTCAGTAAATTTGAAAGAATACCTTAGCAAAACTGATAGTAATGTTGCATTGAATTCTGGAATATTATTCTTTCAATTTACAGGGAGTTACAATAAAAGTGTAATAAATAAAGATAGTATAAGTGCAAATCTACAAGGAACTTTTGGCCTTTCTCCAACTCAAGCGCTTTCAATCGGAACCACAATAAATCTATCGTGGGCAAAACAGTTAGAAGAAAATTATGATAATTCCTTTTCGAAAGTATGGATCATCAGATTTGGAACACATTATCGCTTAGATGACTCATTACACTTAAGAAGTACAGAGGTTAGAAGCAAAACAATTGTAAATAAAGAGATTCAAAATAAGAGCCTTAGAGTAGTTTATTAATCTGTATCTGATATTATTTTCTTGAGCTCGCTGTTTGGAGTCAACCGGGGCGTTAAAAGGTATTTTGCTAGAAAATAAACAAAGCCCACCCCACCTGTGGGCTTTTTTCATGCCTTTTGGCCTCATTTAACAATATTTCCGCCTAATGTTAAAAATCTGTTTTTAAAATCTCGATAAAAACCTATTTTCGCACCGCATTTCGGCGAGAGTTGGCAGGTGGCTGCTGACTGGTGGCAGGAAATACAAAGACAGTTGGCTGGTGACAGTTGGCGGTTGGCTGGGAGTATAAATTCATCAACCATAAAATCAATTATAGCTAATGGCAAACATTGGTAAGATAAAACAGATCATCGGTCCGGTAGTGGACGTGAGTTTTGAAATAGGCGGTGTACTGCCTGAGATCATGAACGCCCTCGAGGTGACCCGTGACAATGGACAAAAGGTAGTNNGCGAAGATGGCGTCAGGACCGTAGCGATGGACTCTACAGACGGCCTTCGCCGTGGTATGGATGCTTTAGACCTCGGCGCCCCGATCACTATGCCTATAGGCGATGGGATCAAAGGAAGGCTATTTAATGTAATAGGCGAGGCGATCGACGGTATCAATATACCTGTCAGCCGCGCCGGTGGTTACCCGATACACCGTATGCCACCAGCTTACGAAGATCTGGCTACTGATGCTGATGTACTTTTCACCGGTATCAAAGTGATAGACCTGCTCGAACCATATGCAAAGGGTGGTAAGATCGGTCTCTTCGGTGGTG
>PLSN01000375.1:3059-9060 GCA_003165135.1 Bacteroidota bacterium | reverse complement strand
TATTGATTTTGCAATGCTATTATGATCGGTTAACTGTAACAATTCTTTCAGGATCTCTGCTCCACCTCTATTGTTCAGCCTTCTTTTATGACCTTATTTTCTATTCTGTCTTTTATAATAAATAATGGCCTGCCTTTGGTCTGAAAAAATATCCTCAATATATACTCACCTATGAGGCCAAGCGATATGAGCTGTATTCCACTAAAAAGGCTAATGATAAAAAAGAGAGTGATGAATCCTTCGGGTACCGTACCATAAATAAGCTTTTTCAGCAGTACTCCTATCAAGTACATTATCGAAAAAATAATGACAAATACACCGATTCTGGAGACCAGTTTGATCGGAAACTCACTGAAGTTGAAAATCCCGTTGTAAGCTAACTTCCACAATAGGGCAAAACTGTATTTCGATGTGCCCGCCTGCCTTTCGTCTCTTTCATATTCCAGACCGACCTGCTTGAAGCCTATCCAGGAGCGCATGCCACGTATATACCTGCTTTCCTCCGGCATTTTATTGAGTATGTCGACAATCCTCCTGTTCATAAGACAAAAATCACCACTGTCCAGAGGAATATCAATATAGCTGATCTTCTTTAGCAGGCGGTAGAACAAATGATACGCTGCTCTTTTTAAAATACCTTCTTTTCTTTTCTTGCGGACAGCATATACCACATCATTTCCCTGCTTGAGCAGTTCATAAAACTGCCCTAAAAGCTCGGGCGGATCCTGCAGATCACCGTCTATGACCATCACACCTTCTGTACCGTTGACCACTGACATTCCTGCACTCAGCGCGAGCTGATGGCCATAATTCCGTGCCNNAACGGCTGTCCGCGAGTGCCAGCTGTCGCATCATATCCTCAGTCTTATCTTTACTACCGTCATTTACCAATACTACTTCGATCCTGAGTGGTGACTCATCCATCAACTTATTTAAACGGGCAACAAGTAATGGCAATGACTCCTCCTCATTGTACAAAGGGGCTAAAATGGATAGCTGGGGTTTTTCTGCCATATGACTATTAAAGGGGTGTAATCATAAAAATTGCTGTAAATAAAACACAATCACATCTCTATATGGATACAATCTCATGATTAACAAATGTAGTCAAGTTTATGAAAGATACAAGCCTTGTTTCCCAAAACACAGGCAGCTGCCAGTGTCGGCATACTTCATAATAGCGTCGTTTTTCACCTTAAATCGGATGAACATTGAACAAATGGGAAATGCTAAAGTAATTCCCCGATACTTTCGCTAAATTTGTGCTTAATTCATTTTCACTTTGTTTCTCCGGTCCATCCACCTNNAAAAACCACGAAAAGCTTGACCTTATTTTTTCGAAAAAAGTCAATTGCTTCATAGGTAATAACGGCATGGGCAAAACCAATATCCTGGATGCCATACACTACATATGCCTGACCAAAAGCTATTTCAATGCTACCGACCAGCAGAATATAAGGTTTGGTACTGATTTCATGAGACTCGATGCTACAGTCGCAATCCGAAGTGAGAGCAATAATATAATATGCAAACTCCCTGCAGGAAAGAAGAAAGATTTTAGCGTCAATGACATTGCCTATCGTAAAATGAGCGACCATATAGGCCTGATGCCGATAGTAATGATAGCTCCTGACGACAACCAGCTCATCATAGGCAATAGCGAAGAGCGTCGAAAATTTATCGACAATACTATATCTCAGGTAGACAGAGAATACCTGGAGCATCTCATTCTTTACAATAAATACCTCGACCAGAGAAATGCCCTGCTCAAAAATATCAACATCACCGGGCACAAAGATGAGGTCCTGCTCGAAAACTACGATACCAACCTCGCCAAATTTGGTACTGCCATATACCAGAAGCGGAAAGCCGCACTGGCAGAGCTAGAGATCATCTTTGCACATTATCATCCTATAGTATGTCTGGACCGTGAAGAGACCTCATTTGAGTATGAAAGCCAGCTACACCAGGACCCTCTGCTGGACCTCCTGCGCAAAAATATCGCTCGAGAGATTGCGATGGAGCGTACCCTCTCCGGGCCCCATAGAGATGACATTTCATTCATTATCAATAAGAATAAACTCAAACGCTTCGGTTCGCAGGGGCAGCAGAAGTCATTTCTCATTGCACTAAAATTAGCTCAGTATCACCTTATTAAAAGGTATAAGTCTTTCTTGCCTTTTTTGTTAATTGACGATATATTTGATAAAATTGATAAAGAAAGAAGCGGGAAGTTGGTCCAATTGCTCTCCGGAGATGATTTTGGCCAGCTTTTCATCACTGATACTGACGAAAAATATATCAGAGATGAGCTGGCTGACCGTCCTGATCTTTTTGAAATATTTAAACTATCATAGGCTATGGCAAAATCAAATGAGGTCAGTCTGGGTGCAGCTTTGGAGTCTGTACTCACCGAACTAAATCTGCGCCACGGCGTATATGAAGCGAAAATTGAAGCTATGTGGGAAACAGTGATGGGCAAGACTATTGCCAAACACACCACCAATATCAATCTGAAAGGCGACAGGTTATACCTGACTGTAGACTCTGCAGCACTGAGAAACGAACTCTTCTACTCACGCGTCAAGATAAAAGATGTGGTCAACAAAGAGCTGGCAAAAGATATCATAAAAGATGTATTTATTTATTAACCAAAAACTAACTATACCTGCCATTAGATCATTAATGAAATCCTGCCTCACTTACCTTAGTATGATTTGTATGTTTTTCATAGCATTCCCTTATAGACTGTCTGCCCAGCATACGATGGTACAGAAGGACATGGCCTTGATAGTCCGCAAAGACATTTCATTCGTAGTCAGNNCATCGCGACGAGATTTCACATCACAGCCAAACTTCTCATAAAGTTAAATCCGCCTATACGTAAAAGACAAACCATGTACGCCGGCAAACAAGTACTGATCCCTGTCTGGCTCAAAAGAAAACCAACTGTTCGGGATGCAGCGGATATTAATCTGTCCGATTACGAACTTGATACTGACTCACTGGATATATATATCCGGGAGGACTTCATCTGTATGGCTGATGTAGAAGCGGACACTATCAGAAAAATAGCCATAGACAGGCAGCTAAGAAAGATAGACGGAAAAATAGCTGCTGTCAATTTCCTACTGGATTCTATCGAAGAAGATGGAATGAGAAACCTCTCAAAACGTGATATCAGAAAAATGCCTATGGACAGGGCCAGACGTATAGGAAACTTTAAGGTCGGCACTCAGATCGACACACTCAAACAGCAGAGGCTAATGCTCGTCGAAGAGAAAGCAAAAATAGATATAAGGTTAGCAGATTATGATTATCTGGTCGAAAATGAAACCTATATGGCTTCACATACGGATACAGGTAGTAATAAAGCAATCAATATTCAGGACTGGGGTGACGATCCGGACAAAGTGAGTACAAAGTCAATAAAAAAAAACAGATAAATTAAATATAACAATTGAAGTTTAGTTTACGTATAGTATTATTTATCCTGCTTATATGGAGCACCATATTGGCTTATGGTCAGCACTCCTATGACCCTAGGACTAAGGATGCCAATAACCTGGAGGTAAAACAGGTTGAATTTATGGTCCGCAACGGTGATTATATCAAAGATATAGCTGCAAAGACCAAAATACCCGTCCGAGAAATATTAAAGCTCAATAAACTTCGCTCCAAAAAATTTCTGGCATACCCAGGGCTCAGGCTCATACTGCCAGTGCAGGTCCAGTCCCACGTGTGGGACCCGACCAAAGAGGATATGACAGGTAATAGCCCGTCAAGAGAGGACCGTGGTGGCTCGGATGACTATGAACTCCTCATCGACTCTACTAATTATAGCCTCATCGATGACTTTATCGATATGTCTGCGGCCAGAAACGACTCAGTTGAATACGCTAACATAGATAACCATCTTCATAAAATAGACAGGGCTATAAAATACCTGACCCATAAGATAGACTCCATCAAACAAACGGATTTCAAATTTGACTACGAGGACCAGGACAAAAACTCTATCTTAAGCAAAATGAAGCTGGCCCGTGATAATTACTATGCCGAGGGCCCTATCGGCAGGCAGATCGATAGTCTCAAAGATGAAAAGGTATGGCTGGGACAGCGTCGTATCATACTTCGCAATCAAATAGCCGAGTATGAATATCTGGCAGACAATGCAAGCTACTCTGAGGGGCACTACCGCCATGATGAAAAACAAAGACCAACAAACTGGGGTAGCCACCTGGCCTATGAAAGTATTTATATAAAAAATAAAGAAGCCGCTGACGAGGCCAGAAACAAAGGCATCCACCCAGACACTGCGAAAAAAACCCCTGCTCCTGCACCAGTCGTCGTTAAACATGATTCTGCTGTGCCCCCACCTATTGTACCCATTGCGAAATCAGAAATGCCCACCCCCAAAGTGGCAAAGATATCGATGGACACAAGCACACATCAGTCGGCAGTATCTTCACCTCCTACAGAATCCATAGTTCAGCCTCATGCAGTTGTTCCGGTTTCTAAAATCGAAGGACCGGCACCTGTAGCAGTCAAAACATCTGTAGATGTTACCCCTAAAGAGACCTCACAACCAAAACCTGTGGCTATCAGTCAGCCAGTGCCGATTAAAACAGAAACCCCTGCAGCTTCCATTAAGATAACAGAGCACGATAAGGTTGTCCAGACAGAAGACTTAACTTCCGATGAAGAACCAGTGACACATTATAAATCTGACTTTGCAGCATTGCCTAGACAGAAATCCCTTACGCAGATCAATGACGTCAACATGCAGCAACGTACATTAGCAATACCGGCTAATTTTTCCGGCCCGATGAAAATGCCTGCGTCTATATCGCCCGCACCAATGGCTGCACCTATACCCGCAAAACAAACACCAAAGTCTCAATCAACTGAACCTACCATTACTAAACCTACTGAAACAGTGCCCGTCATTGCCGCTACAAAGGAAACACAACATGCAACACCAACTGTAAATACTGCTACCAACAAACCTGCTGACTCAGCACCCGTAGCACCCATACCGAAAGAAACTCCACAGGCAGCAGCGACCAGCAATACAATTACCACCAAGCCTATCGATACTCCTCCGACCAAAGAGCCATCTCCGCACCCAGTCCCAAAGGCTCCTGATAATACCACCCCTCTTTCTGCACCCAGAGTACAAGCTATATCGACAGATACTCCGATAGTAAAGCATGTGGCAGAGACCATCGATGCGGCTACACCAATACGCACAGCCACAATAGCTACCTCTGATAACCCGGTCATGAGCCTTGACTCCCAAATAGACACTACGATAGTAAGACCTGAGAAACCTGTCAATACAGACCCGCTCGCCAGCTATAAAACNNAAAACTGACTCTGATTTTGTCGTAAAAAGAGATGTACAGATCAAAGACATACCGGTAGAGGAATATAAAAATAAACCAAAGTACCTGCTGCCTGTGGACTCAGTCAGCAAGATCAAAGGAGACTTCTATCTCATCAGGGCCAGACAGGTCCTGGAGAAAGGCGACTTCAAAACAGGAGATAAATACCTGCGTAAGAGCCTCGACCTCGACCCTACTAACCCACAGGCTTGGATGTTGCATGCAGATCTTTTTCTGACACTTGGACTGGCCGATCAGGCGCTTAAAGAATATGAGATATCAGGTGAGATAGACTCTACTAATCCTAAAGTATTTTACAACATAGCTTTGCTCTATGTCAAAGCCAATAACCATCAGAAAGCATATAAATACTTCTCAAAATCCATAGAAGTAAACAATAAATACCTCCTGGCATATATGGGCCGAGCATCTCTCCTCATGGATGATCGAGATTATGAAGGGGCTATTCAGGATTACGACAGGCTATTAGCTGTCAACAAATACTACTCACCTGCATTCAAACAACGCGGACTGGCCAAAATGGAGCTGAGGAAATTTACAGAGGCAATCACTGACTTCAATCAATATCTGGAAATCGAAGACCCGGATGGCTA
>PLSN01000375.1:0-3019 GCA_003165135.1 Bacteroidota bacterium | reverse complement strand
GCCTCTGCTATCTTCTTCTTCACCCATGGCTTTTTCATAAAGTTCTTTGCATTGAAGTGCAGGAACAATACAGGTATAAGCCTCTTGACATACCAGATCAGCCGAGCCTGAAACGGATGGAAAATATGGAAGGTCCTATTACCTGCCTCTGATAGTATTTTTGCAGCTACATCACTCGGTAGGATCGGAGTCTTTTTGAGTATGGCAGCACCGGTAGCTACTGCATCCTGAGGGCCTTTGGCCTGCTGCATGATATTGGTACGAAAGAATGTCGGCATCACCACGCTCACATCGACCCCAAAACCCTTAAGCTCTGTATATATGGTCTCAGAAAACGCTATGACCGATGCCTTGGTCACATTGTACATGCTCATGTTAGGCATATTGGCGATACCTGCCATAGAGGCAATGCTAATGATATGGCCAGCTCCTTGCTTTTTCATGACAGGTGCTGCGAAAAACGAACCATAGATCACGGCCATTTCATTAATACCTACTATCCAGTCCCAGTTATCCAGTGAGTACTCATCAAACAGGCCGCCATCTCCCACTCCTGCATTATTGATCAGCAGGTCTATGCCACCGGTCTTTGAAATATAGTCACCGAAAGCCTGCTTATAGGCATCCCTTTTTGATACATCAAAGGTGTATTCTATTGCCTTACCACCTTTGGCTTCAATCAGTGCTTTGCTTTCTAGTACATTCGGGGTACTGATATCTGATATCCCAATCGTCCATCCATCGGCTGCGAGGATCAATGATAGCGCACGCCCCAGACCGGAACCTGCTCCGGTGATAAAGGCGCGTTTGGAAGGATATCTGTCAGTGAGTTTTAGAGCTGCCATGTTTATGATTTTATAGACGAAAATTAAATATAAAAAATACCTGACAGGTATCTATACTGCCGACATTTTTATTCCTTCAGGCAGTATACTTTCCCTGGTCCGGTTATAGATAGTATGTTACCGGCTATCTTTTATCCGGTCAAAAAAACTTACGACCAACAATACAAGTATAGTCACATCCAAAACAAAACCCCTTGAAAATCAAGGGGTTTTAAGTGTTTCTGAGGTCGGAAGCGGACTTCATTTTACCATTTTAAAGCATTAACCAAAATCATTAAAAATGAGCTGAAACATATCAATACCAATGGTNNGCCTTTTGTTGCACCTTTTGTTGCACCTCACTATCTTAGAGGTCTAAACCGGATTAGCAATGAAAGAGCCGCACTTTAAATTAAAAGACGATACGTCAGACAAAGAAACATCCATCCGTTTGTATGTGTTTCATGGTCAATTCCCACACCGCAGGTTTGTTTATGGATTGAAAGAATCTATCCTGCCGGAGCTATGGGATAGCGAAACCCAGCGCCCCACCAAAAATAAAACCCTTATTAAAGAATATAGCAAACACCTGCCGACCATAGATAATGACCTGCGAAAGATCACCGGCCATATAGATAAAATAAAAATGGCAGTTACAGATTACTTTGAGCTTGCCCGGATACATCAGACCGCTATCACGCCGGATTCACTGAAACAGCATTTAGACAGCCTGTTTAATATAAAGAGCCAGCCTATTGCATCCGGGTTAAACGCCACCCCTGCAAAGAAAGAAACCCTGAATCATTATTTGGACAGGTATATTAAGGAACTGGAGGCTGGTATAAGGCTAATTGATGGCAAGCAATATGTCGAAGGGTCAATTAAAAACTACAAAACCTTTAAGTCTCAGTTTGATTTGTATCAAAAGGCTCACGGACTTGTCAATTTTGAGGATGTGACGCTGGATTTTTATAATGCCTTTGTTCGGTTTTTGAATCGTAAGGACTACCGTATCAATACAATCGGTAAGCATATCTCTAGGCTAAAGGCCATAATGAGGGCCGCACTGAATGATGGGCTGCATGCCAATACGGAGTTTGAGCGCAAAGAATTTAAAATCTTTCAGGTCCCGACTGATGAGATTTATTTAGATGATGCTGAGATACAGAAAATAGAATCGGTGGACCTGTCGGACCATCCGCATCTCGATCTATACCGCGACATATTTTTGATAGGCTGCTATACGGCGCAGCGCATCAGCGATTACAACCTGATAAGCCCGCACAATATCATTTCTCTCAAATCCGGCGCTAAGGCCATTTCCCTGCATCAAAAGAAACAGAAAGAAAAAGTGATCATCCCTATAAAAAAGAAGTTGGCCGCTATACTCGAAAAATATGAATATCAGCCGCCAAGGGTACAAGACCAAAAGCTCAACGAACATATTAAGACCATCTGCAAAATTGCCAAAATAAACACCCTTATAGAGATTGAGGAAATTATCGGGGGCAAAAAAGTAAAGACCGTGAAGCCGAAATATGAAATGGTATCGAGCCACACCGCGCGGAGGACAGGGGCTACTAATATGTACATTGCGGGTTTAGATACTATTTCCGCTATGAAGATCACAGGACATACTAAAGAGAGTACATTTCTTAAATACATCAAAGTCAGCAAAGAGCAGAACGCCGAGAAATTGTCACAGCATGAGTATTTTCAATAAACCCGCATCAATTACAATAAGATGTTAGCCACCGATATGATACTTATGCGTCAGACCCTTATTGAAATGCTGGACAAGATAATTGCACCAGTGGAGAAGACATGGTTCGATACGCGTATAAATGATTTTATTACAATTCATTCCGAGATTCCTGATGACGATTTTATTCCTGTTGTCAAATACTTACACAACTGGCTTTTGGAATGCCCTCGTGAAGAACGAGAAGAAGCCTATAATTTGATTTTCATCACTATAGGGCAGAAACTACGACTTGATAATTTAAAGCACCTGACACAAAAAATTAAATGGGTCAAAAGCTCTATTGACAACCCAGATGTATTTATGTCAATTTTGGAGTCCGATCTTGATGTATCCCAATATGCCAATTGGAATATAGAGCAGTTAGATTTACCTGAAAATGCCCTAAGTAAATCTGAGAGTGAACAAACCCTATGGGCTATAAATGATATAC
>PLSN01000127.1 GCA_003165135.1 Bacteroidota bacterium | reverse complement strand
GCTTCTACAGAGTGCAAGCGCTGATTCTGTTTTGCCATCGAGCAGCATCATTTTGATATTATTCATGAAATTGGGGTCTACTTTGGCAGCCTGGCGAATAGTGAGATAGCGCTCTATGATAAAGTATATAGCCAATACTGACAGGATACCCAGTGGTACCATGATCCAGCCACCGCTGAGGATCAGGTCAAACAAACTCATATGTGGTGGCGGAGCCCCTGCTGCGGCAGCCGCTTTGGCAGCAGAATCAGATATAGCAGTAGAGACCTGAGAGACTTGCAGTAATAGCATAGCGTGTATTTAAGGATTTAACGAAAAGACCTTGCCTTTTATTATCCGACAAAGCTGTCTTATAAATCACCTTAAAGCAATCTCAATTGCTCACGCGTATGATGTGCAGTGTATAGAATAGAGCATAAACAGCCAAAAATCTGTAAATCCGTAATTCCGTAAATCCGTAAATAAACCTAAGCCTGTGCGGGCGGGCCGAAACCCATGGGATAAGGGATATTCTCATTGTCCTCTATCACGCCAAACTGTTGCTCATACTTTTTGACATTGTCGGCGAGTGCACGAATGAAACGCTTGGCATGCTGTGGGGTGAGCACGATACGTGCCTTGACCTTTGCCTTTGGTATGCCTGGCATGAGCCGTACATAGTCTATGATAAACTCCTGATTGGAGTGTGCTATGATCGCAAAATTGGAATAGATCCCTTCGGCTATATCTTCCGGCAATTCTATATTGATCTGGTTCTGCTGTTCGGGGTTAAGTGCTTGTTCTGCCATATTATCGTTTTGTGATTTTTTATTTTTTTACTTATGTCCGCTGGTATCAGCAGGCATAGGAACTGATTGTTTGATAGTACTTGAATCAATAGGTGCGACCGGATTAGGCACAACAGGTACTGTCTTAATTATTTTAGTGGTAGTATCTACAGGTATTGTGACCGGTACCGGTGGGGTCACGACAGGCTGTGTCACAGGTACAGGAGTATTCACCTCAGGTTGTTTCACCGGCACAGGATCGGGTTGTTTAATAACTTTGGTAGTCGTATCTACGGGTGTTGTGACCGGTACTGGTGGGGTTACGACAGGCTGTGTCACTGGCACCGGAGTGGTCACCTCCGGTTGTTTTACTGGCACAGGATCAGGTTGCTTGACGATCTTATTAGTCGTATCCACAGGTGTTGTGACCGGCACTGGCGGGGTTACGACAGGCGGTGTCACTGGCACCGGAGTGGTCACCTCCGGTTGTTTTACAGGCACGGGATCAGGCTGTTTGACTGGCACAGGATCGGGTTGCTTAATAACTTTGCTTGTTGTATCTACGGTTGTGGTGACTGGCGCTGGTGGAGTCACGACAGGCTGTGTCACAGGTATCGGTGGCGTCACTACTGGCTGTGTAGCGGGTACCGGATCAGGTTGCTTAATGGACTTAGTTGTGGTATCTACAGATGGTTTCGGAGCAGCAGGAGGCATAGCTGCGGGTTGTTTCGCAGCAGATGTATCCGCTACAGGTACCGGAGTTGGTGCCGGTGCCGATTCTTCCTGACCGGCCTTGCTCCTGAGCTTAGCTGCCCTTCTCTGTGCCGGCGTCATTGCGTCTTCTTTCTTTTGCGCAGCAGCTTTGGCAGTATCCACAGGAGTTTTACTGGTTTGCGGCGCAGCGGCAGCTGTAGAGTCAGCTTTCGGTGAGTCGCCACCTCTTGGAGCAGCTTTGAGAGCTGTGGAATCCTTTGGTATTTTAGGTTTGACCTTCTCAATCGGCAGCAGCGGGCTGTTCTTTTCCTTCATAGCATCGAGAAAGGCCCCTTTATTAATAGTCGAACCAAGATTGATCACATACCATTGGTTCTTATCGCCGGTTATCTTGCGTTTTTCTGCCGGTGTCATGATCATGGTACCCACGATACGGGTATAATCATCATAAGATGATATCAGTCCGAGGCTATTAGGTTTATATTCGAAGAAGAACCATTCATTTGCTCCGGTCTTGAGATAAATATTGAAATTATTATTCTTCAGCCCGATCTCGATATAGCCATCGAGCTTCTTGTGTATCCCTTTGTCCCCCACGAATGCGACACCGATCTTGCCATATGAGCGTATCGTCAGGTCATCGGCATCATAGATGAAATTGACATCGGAGAAAACGAGATAATAGTTGAAATCTTTAGGCCGTACAAACAGCGGTACAGTTTCCAGATTCTTGATCAGCTTATCGTCCACTTTGCTATCAGCCAGAGTGGCATATATCTTTTTGAATTTATCCCCTTCATAGTTTATATCAGGCAGGTCAGTGTTGTCATTGAACATGATGGTCTGGAATTTTTCATCCAGAGATTTATTACCGGTCTTCATGTCCAGACCGAAGGTCATATTGAAGGTATACTGCTTTTTCTTGAGGTCTGCTTCCATCGTGCCGGCAGCTTCATACTTAATGACCTGAAAGTCTGCCACCAAACTCATTTCGCCTTCACCTTTTATCATTCCTTTATCATCATTGTACCTGAGCAGGTTTCCTTC
This sequence comes from Bacteroidota bacterium, assembly GCA_003165135.1. GTDB lineage: Bacteria > Bacteroidota > Bacteroidia > Chitinophagales > LD1 > UBA1941. The sequence goes on along the minus strand of PLSN01000127.1, from coordinate 172 downwards.
GAGAGCGCCATGTTTTATTTTATCCTCATCACCTATGAGGTATTCATTTGATTTAGCGTTGTATGTTATTATTCCCGGAGCTTTGAACATACATAGATCAGTCGAGTTATGTATCTGAGTAAACAGAGCATGATACATCGCCGGCAGCTCACCCTGCTTATCAAAATAGATA
>PLSN01000124.1 GCA_003165135.1 Bacteroidota bacterium | reverse complement strand
CCATTGATGAGCGGTTCCCTAAAATCTGATTCGTATGCGTGCATCTTGCTATCTTTTATTTGTTAGTTGGCTGGTGACAGTTGGCTGGTGGCAGGTAATCCTTTGCTCACATTCCATTTGACACTTCGCTTTATTATTTATCAATTTTTATTGGTATTAGTTTTTTGTTTACCGTCACCAGTCNNAAAGGCCCTTTTGTCCACCACTTTCGTAGCGATCACACTTGCTTTGTCATTCTTGTCACCAAATACTATCGCATTGGTAGGACAAGCTGTCTGGCATGCAGTCACTACATCACCATCTTTCAGAGGACGGTTTTCTTTCTTAGCTGTGAGCTTACCTTCCTGTATACGCTGTACGCAGAATGAGCATTTCTCCATGACACCACGAGAGCGCACTGTCACATCAGGATTGAGTACCATTCTCGCGAGTGACTCCTGCTGATTTCTAGTGGTCTGCGAAAGAAGGCCTTCATTTGCCCAGAATTTACCTACACGTTTGCCATCAAACGCATCTGCCGCCTGATAATCATACCAGTTGAAACGACGAACTTTGTAAGGACAGTTATTAGCACAATATCTGGTACCGATACAGCGGTTATAAGTCATTTGATTGAGTCCCTCCGATGAGTGAGTAGTAGCAGAAACAGGACAAACGTTCTCACATGGAGCATTATCACAGTGCTGGCACATGAGCGGTTGGAAAACCACGTCTATCGCTTCACCTGACAGTGTCTCAGTACCATCCTGTATCATTTCACTATATGTGAAATAACGGTCGATACGCAGCCAGTGCATTTCGCGTGAGCGGATCACCTGATCTTTGCCTACTACAGGCACGTTATTTTCTACATTACAAGCTGTGACACATGCACCGCAACCAATACAGCTATTGAGGTCGACACTCATATTCCAGTGATGACCGTTCTTCTCATGCTCATAGTAGAGCGTTACCATTTCTTCTAGTATCTCTGCACGGTCTTCGTTTCCTGCTGAATCACTTTTCACATACTCAGGCAGTGTTGTTTCCTTTACGACCTTACGTTTCTTGACACCACCAAGATCTTTCAGTGTAATATTATGGTGAGACTGAGTGATCGCGACTTTTTCAGTTTGTGGCAATACTTCGATTGTAGCTTTTGACACATAGCTAAGGTTATCACCTATAGAAGCAAGCAGCGGGTAAGCATTCTTACCTACTTTAAGCTCGTCATTATTGCCATTCTCATTCGTATAATTACGGCCGTATCCGAGAGCGATGGCAAAAGTACCATCAGCGACTCCGGGTACTGATATAGCAGGCAAGGTCACTGACTGTCCATTAGCTGTTACTTTGACCAGTGTGTAGTCTTTCAGCTCGAGATCGTTCTTTACATTATTTTTCTTCCTCCATGAGATAGGAACTATAACATAATTGCCCCAGGTCACTTTAGTGATAGGATCCGGAAGTTCCTGCAGGAAAGGGTTGTCAGTCCAGTGACCGTTACCCATTGCTACTGATTCGTATAGTTTCAGCTGGATATCTCCGAGGTTTGAGTATGTAGAAGATACTGCGCTGGTGGCTGCATCTACTCCGGCGCCGCTGAACTTACCTTCAGAGCCGCCTTCGATCACTACTTCACCATCATGTACAGTTACATCCCAAAGCGCATTGAATCCACTGTATTTGGATTGCTTAGAATAAATGTTTTTCTCCCAGTGTGCACGGATAAAATCATAGTAATCTTCCTTGCTGCCTGACCAGTTCAGCAGGGTCTGCTGAGCCTGACGGGTATCAAATAATTTTGTGATGGTAGGCTGGCAAACATTGTATACACCTGTCTTAGGGGATACATCGTTCCATGATTCGAGCCAGTTGCTGTCAGGGCATACATACTGTACGGCAGCTGTGGTCTCGTCCTGACGCTCGCTGAGTGATACAGAGAGTGTAGCTTTCTTGATCGCTGCTGCGAGTTTCTCTGCATAGCGGTCAGTGAGAAGCGGGTTAGTATTGTAGAAGATAACAGCTTTGATATCGCCGCTGTTCAGGCCTTCGAGAAGCTGAGCTGCTGCTTTATCAGAACCTACCTTAGTATTATAAGTAGAAGTGAATGATATTGTAGAACCATAGCTGTCCAGTGCCTGATTGATGGCATTCACTACTATTTGTACATTAGGATCATTTGAACCTGATACGACGAGCGCTGAGCCTTTAGCTGCTACCAGTTCTTTTGCTACTGCATCAGCCTTAGCATTTCCCGATGATCCACCGCTTATTGCTTTATACAGGTCTACTGCATAAGTAGCTTCTTCACTTGGTTTGACCAATATTCTCTTGTCTGCACTCGCACCTGTAGAAGTCAATGCAGACTCTATCTGAATGTGGCGGGACATTTTTTTGTTGTCTTTAGATACTTTACGGTTGACAGACCAGTCAGATGCGAACGCGATAGGTGATACCCATGTGCCAAGGAAGTCAGCACCAAGGCTTACGATGACTTTAGCCTTATCAAAATGGTATGAAGGGATAGCACGTACACCAAATGTTTTATCATTAGCATCGAGTATACCTGAGTATGATATAGCATCAGATACCAGATGCTCTGCGCCGAATGCTGATTTGAATTCTGCTATCGCAGCCAGTGTAGAAGGAGATGCTATAGAAGATGAATAGATCACTATTTTACCTTTGGCATCGCTGATAGATTTAAGCTTCTCTCCTATTTCCTTGTCAGCTACTTCCCATGTGATATTTTCCTTGCCCTTCTTTGGATTTTTGAAACGCGCGCTGTCATATAGGCCGAGTACCGAAGCCTGCACACGTGCAGATGTTCCACCTTTGGTGACAGATGACAGCTTATTGCCGTCGATCTTGATAGGGCGGCCTTCGCGGGTCTTGACCACTACTGAGCAGTAGTCACCACCCTGATAGAAAGCAGAAGCATAATAGTTTGGAATACCCGGAATGACCTCCTCAGGCTTCCATGCATAAGGGATAGACTTGCGAATCGGCAACTCGCAACCCGCAGCGATGACCGCAGCAGTCGTAGAGAAGCCGAGCATCTTCAAGAAGTCCCTGCGGCTGGTAGTCCCCTGGGTAGTAATAGGCTCTATAATAGAACCGATCACAGGCAATTCATCTGCAAACTCTTTATCGTTTTGCGGGGATGTATTCTCCAGTTCTTCGATCCCTTTCCAATATACTTTATCTTCCATATCGTTTATTTCTTTCTTATTGCTTTATCAGAATTTACTGAATTTTCAGAATGACCAGAATTTAATTAATAATGACATTTTGCGCACTCTGTGCCGCCTATCTTTTCTACAGTCACCTTGTCGATCTTGTGGTTCTTCAGGTCTTCATGCAGTTTCTCGTATGTGCTATAGTAGTTATTAGAAGCAAACTGCACCTCTGTCTGACGGTGGCAGTTCACACACCAGCCCATAGACAGCGGAGCAAACTGATAAACCTCAGACATAGTCTGTATCGGACCGTGGCATGTCTGGCATTCTACTTTACCGGCTACTACGTGCTGAGAGTGGTTGAAGTAAACATGGTCAGGCAGGTTGTGGATACGGACCCACTCGATAGGCTTAGGAGGTTTGGTGTATGCCTTAGCCGCCGGGTCCCAACCCACTGCTTCATATATCTTAGCGATTTCGTCTTTGCCATATACAGGTCCCTGAGTCACCGCCTTGTGGCAGTTCATACATGTATTAAGTGAAGGGATGCCGGATGTTTTGCCTTTGGCTGCGCTGGTGTGGCAATACTGGCAGTCTATCTTATGCTTGCCTGCGTGGAGTGCGTGTGAGAAGCGGATCGGCTGTGTAGGCTGGTAGCCTTTCTGACGGCCGAGGCGGATGCCATTGTCAGCGAGCCAGAACAGTGCTGCTACAAATACAACCAGTGTAAGCGCTGCTTTGAAACTCCTGGTCGTCCAGAATGAAGGTTTTTCTACAGCATGGATGCCTTTTGATTCGTCTACTATCTTGTCGAGACGGCGGGTGACGAGTACCAGTATCACAACCAGTACGAACATTAGAGCTGCAAAGAGATAAAGGAATGTATTGTTACCTTCAGCCGGCTCAGCAGGTGCTCCACCGGCAGGTGTAGCTGCGGTAGCCGGAGCAGGTGCTCCACCTGCATCAGGGTTCTCTACATATAAGAGTATCTTGTCGATATCCTCATCTTTCAGTGTAGGAAAGAGATTCATCTGAGACGGTGAGTAGTTTTGGATATTTACTGCGTAAGGGTTTTTAGCAGCTACTGCATTATTCCAGTTCTTGATCCACATATGCAGCCAGTATGTGCCTGGCTTTCCTTGATATTCAGCTCCATCTTCCCAGCGTTTGGTCACACCCATGAGGGCAGGGCCTGTCTGGGCTACCTTGGGATTGTGACAGCTGGCACAATTGCTTTTGAATAGGGATTTACCTTCAGCCCACTTGGCCTTATCCACGTCAGCAGCAGAAGCAACATTGCTTAACAAGCTGAAAAACAGGGCGAAAAGTAGGGCCAGGGGTAGGGATTTTCTCATCAGACTGCTATGGTTTTCCATCTTATATGGTGTGATTTGTCATAATATTGTCATAAAAAATGACGGGGCAAATATAAACGTGCATTCATTAAAAAAGCAAAAAAACACAATAAATTTTACAAGGATTTTTTTTGTGTCTAAAAACCTGCCAAACCAAGTAATA
>PLSN01000420.1 GCA_003165135.1 Bacteroidota bacterium | reverse complement strand
ATAATCTTCCACTGTGTGTGCCAGCCCAGTTTTAACGGGATTCTTATGAATGTACTCCAATTTTTGGAGTAAGACCTCTCTATCATTCATCGTTGCTACGAATGGCCTGCGTTCCCAAAAGTGATAGTCTCTGTCAGCTTGTGTACTTTTGAATTTATCCAGCATGATTGATTGCTCATCTATCAGTTTAAATTTTATTTGCTGTGCTGTATATTTCAGAAACATTTGGGTCACATTCTTGTCCAGCCAGGCATTTTGCTTTGCCCATAAAAGATGAATATGGTTAGGCATAATGACGAAACCATAGACTGATATGCGCTTATCTTCGACCAAAAACCGCAGGCTATCCGTAATGATAGTTTTATAGGCATCAGGCTCCAGTACTTTTGTCCAGTTCAGGCAGGTAGCAGTAAAGAACTCTATACCGTTTTGCATACATGAAATTAAAAAATCATGGGAATTTTTGCGCACTATGAGCGGTATGGTGACAATACCAACCGCAGGTGGAAATTTTTGATATCACATCAGTTGGCGATCTTACTACTATTTGCTATTTTTGTATTCAATAAATGAAATAAGCAAATTAATTTCCATTATGCATATTTATTATCTAAAATATCAATTTATACTATGTTTAATCAATTCATGGTAAATATTTTAGTGTTTTGCCCCTAGTGGGGTAGTATACTGTCAAAAATGGATTTTTTATATGTATAAGTGAAAATTTTGACAATGCCGGACAAAGCCCTTTTTTACCTATAACCATAGCTAATAGTTGTTACTTTTGAAACGATATGAGGTGGCTTAAAAATATTTACTATTCTTTCCCTGTTCAGCTCCTGCTTGTATCCCTGAAGCGTCACCAGCTACTGCTGGCATTTTGGGTGCTGCTTTTTTCTATCATCGTAGGCCGCTTTGCCATCAATTACGGAGTGCCGTATTTGTTCTTTGACCCTGAGTACCTCGATCATACCGGCTATCTGGCATTCTCGCTCGTAGGTATGGGCTTTGGCGCTTTCTATGTCTCGTGGAACCTCAATTGCTATATGCTGCATAGCTATCGCTTCACCTTCATGGCGCGTTTTCACAGGCCGATGGGAGTTTACTTTCTCAATAATTCAATCATACCCGTAGCCTTTCTGATCAATTACTTCATAGCCATAGCACGCTTTCAGCTACAGAATCAGCATTACTCTACTTTTAAGATCGTCTTTAGTATAGTTGGTTTCACGATAGGGTTCGTCATTATACTATTGTTTACTGCGGTGTATTTTACCTTTACTAACCGCACAGCGATGAGCCTCGAAGAGGAGCGGAGAAAAATTTATAAGCAGAGCAAGATATTCAAGCCTATCACAGATGCCCACGATCAGCAGGGCTTACCGTATGTGCATGTGGGGCACTACATCAGCTACAAACTGCGGCCCGCCGCAATCAGCAAACTGGAGCACTACCATCCCGAGACCATGCGGCTCATATACAGGCAGCACCACTGGAATGCACTCTTTGCGCAAGCTGTCATCGCGGTCATGTTTTTGAGCATAGGGTTCTTTATGGACAATCCGCTTTTTCAGATTCCCACTGCGGCCAGCCTGTTCATGTTTTTGTCGCTCATTATATCCCTATTCGGCGTGTTTATGTACTGGACAGGAGGCTGGGCTACAACTGCTATTGTGGTATTTTTTCTCGTCGCTAATGAACTCTACAAAATTGACACATTGGGCTATCAGAGCAGGGTGTATGGACTGGACTATTCTAAAAAAGCAGCTTATGACATAGATGCCTTCAGAGCAATGTCGTCGCCCACTCAGATCAAAAGCGATATAAGGCATTTCACTACCATACTCGAAAACTGGAAAAAGAAAACCAGTTGGGGATTAAAACCCGGTGAGAAACCAAAGCTGATCTTTATCAATGTGAGCGGCGGCGGATTGAGGGCGGCGATGTTTGCTGTATCGGTCATACAGCATGCTGACAGTCTGATGGGAGGCACGCTTTTTGACAAGACATTTATGATATCGGGTGCATCGGGAGGTATGTTTGGCGCAGCCTATCTGCGCGAGCTATACCTGCAGCGGCGCAGCGGGAGTCCGATAGACCTCGATGATCCTGAGTATGCAGAAAATATCAGCAAAGACCTGCTCAATCCGATCTGCATATCCATACTGAGCAATGATGTCTTTGTGCCGATGCACAAATTCAAACTGGATAGCTTCAGGTATTTCAAAGACCGCGGCTATATGATGGAGCGCAAACTTTCTGTCAATACGCATCACCTCCTTGATAAACGCATTAAGGACTACTATGAAGATGAGCTCACTGCCCGGATCCCCCTGCTCATGATACATACGGAGGTCAATAATGACAGCAGGCGGTTCTTTATCAGTCCGCAGCCGGTCAGTTTTATGATGAGGCCGGTGGGGAAATACACCACCAACCGTAACCTGGAGATAGATGCGATAGATTTTTGCCGTTTCTTTAAGGAGCAGCATGGAGACAACCTGACACTACTCAGTGCGCTACGTATGAATGCGACATTCCCACTGATATTGCCTAATTCCGTATTGCCAACTACTCCTGAGACGTCCATACTCGATGGCGGAGCACTGGATGATCTGGGCTATGAACCTACATTCAGGATAATGCAGACATTCAAGGATTGGATCAATGAGAACACCAGCGGTGTGGTTATTATACAGATCAGGGATGGCGCGAGGCATGAATATGATGACATGAGCGTGGAGAAAAAAGATCTCTTCACTATGTTCACTAACCCCTTTGGAACTATATTCGGCAATGAGATGAGCAATCAGGATTTTGTAATGGACCAGAAACTGGGATTATCCAATGAGGAACTGAATGGCAAAGTGAGGACCATTTCATTTGAATATGTGGCTGCTAAGGAGAATCAGAAAGCAGCGCTGAGCCTGCATCTCACACAGCGCGAAAAAGAAGATCTAACGAATGCACTCTACAGGACCAATAATGATGATGCATTTAGGCTGCTGCTAAAAGCAGTCAAAAGTGCTTCCATCCCTGAGCAGTGAGGCGGTGTTTATTGCCACCCTTGGTAAGCAATACTGAGCCTTCTTCTTTAGCAGTGATCTGGCCTATCACTGATATGTAGGGATGGCTGGCGATCTTGGTCTCATCTTCCGACTCTATGGTGAAGAGGAGCTCATAGTCCTCGCCGCCATTGAGCGCACAGGTGATCGGGTCCATATTGAATTTGAGTGCCTGGTCATAGGCATCTTCAGATATCGGAATGCGGGATTCATGCAGTTCGCAGCCTACGCCTGACTGACTGCAGATGTGCAGCATGTCAGATGATAGTCCGTCACTGAGGTCCATCATGGCGGTAGGTTTGAGATTGATGTCGTTGAAGTATTCTATGATCTCCCTTCTGGCTTCTGGCTTGAGCTGGCGGCCCACGAGGTATTTCTGGTCATCGAGTTCAGGCTGTATCTGCGGGTCTTCGAGGAACAATCTTTTCTCCCTCTCGAGTATCTGCAGGCCCAGATAGGCAGCGCCGAGGTCGCCTGTCACACAGACGAGATTGCCTTCTTTGGCGCCGTTTCTGTAGACGATCTTGTCTTCATCTGCTTCGCCGATGGCGGTCACACTGATGACGAGGCCCTTGAGAGAGGATGTAGTATCGCCGCCGACCAGATCGACACCGTAGACCTGACATGCGTGAAAGATGCCCTCGTATATTTCATCCATCGCCTCCACCGTGAAGCGGCTCGATATGGCGATAGAGACGGTGACCTGCTTGGGCGTGGCATTCATGGCGTAGATGTCAGAGAGATTGACCACGATGGCCTTGTAGCCCAGATGGCGCAGGGGAGTGTACATGAGGTCGAAGTGGACACCCTCGACCAGCAGGTCAGTACTGACGATAACCTGCTTGCCGTTTGGACGTATCACAGCTGCATCATCGCCAATGCCTTTGGATGAGGTGGGATTGCTGAGTTTGAAACGGCGGGTGAGGTGATCGATCAATCCGAATTCGCCGAGCTGGTCTATAGTAGTGGTTTTGATATCTGACATGGATGCAAAAATCCAGTAAATTAACTTAGCAAGCAATGATTTTGGAAAAATACCTTTGCCCCTCATATCCTTTTTTTAATACTTTTACTTTCTAAACCAATAACTGTCATGACACTCGAAGAACAAGTAAACAACGATATCAAAACTGCAATGATCGCAAAAGACCAGGCTGCACTGCGCGGACTGCGTGCTATCAAGGCCTCAATACTCCTGGTCAAAACCGAAAAAGGTGGTACAGGTGAGGTGACCAAAGAAAAAGAAATGCAGATACTGACCAAGATGATCAAGCAGCGCAGGGAATCGATAGAGATATATGAAAAAGAAAACCGTGCTGA
>PLSN01000437.1 GCA_003165135.1 Bacteroidota bacterium | reverse complement strand
CAACAGCCGTATTTAGTTCTACGTAATTTCCAAAAAAGAGTTTCAACTTTTATAACATATATTTAATCATAATGCAATAATTGTCACACCTATATAATATGGTATTAGACCATTGAGATGGAGCAGTCGGGATTGGTTGAACTATTGACACTTTTTTTAGTCGGGAAAATTTATGCAGCCCCAGAGCATAGGGCTTTTTCTTTCTAACCTGCCGCCCAGAATTTGCATACGCATATCATCACGGGATACAGCATATAATGGTCTTCATTCTCTTATCCTGACGGTTGAACTCTGGCCTGTCATCATCAAAAGAATCCTCTGTTAGCTCTATTGATTGGATATTAGATAGAAAGTATGTCTTCCATCCGTTGACCTGACCTGATGACCTCTGACCATCATCAGGATAGAAGTATGCGGATAGGACTATACGTCCGTTTTTGTTTTCTCCGATAAGATAAGGGTCAATATCGCGCCAGTCGGCAGCGTTATCATTCAGCCCCTTGTAATAAATCCTTATTTTTTGCAATGCCACTATACACGGTACAAGCTGGGCAAATACTGTTTCCTCTTTCTGGTTCATACTGCTTTCAGTATAAATATGTCCTGATATGGCAGAGTTCACAATCTTAGAGTGTAGCTCAAAATGTGAAAAATATATTGGCACTTTTTCGAGGAAAAGCTTGGTAAAGTGACCAATTGTTCATATTTTTAGGGTCTAATAAGTACTAAGCTAAAAATATGAAGGTATTATATTGCAGGGTCTCAACTTTAGACCAGAAGACAGACCGCCAGCGGGTCAGTGAAAAAGAATTTGGATATGTGATAGAGGACAAGTGTTCGGGAGCTATACCATTCTTTGATAGGGCTGGCGGAAAAGAAATATTGAAGCTGACCAATGAAGGTATCCTAAAGTCATTGGCTGTTTTATCCATTGACAGGCTCGGTCGGGATTTGCGCGACATTATTAATACCATCCACTTTTTCACTGAGAGAAAAATATCTATCCACTTCCTGTCTCAGGGATTGACTACACTTGACGGGAACGGCAAGGAAAGCCCTATATCAAAGCTGATGATTAGCATTTTGGGTACTGTAGGTGAAATGGAACGGGCGCAAATAAGAGAGCGACAGTTAGAGGGTATCCGCCTTGCCAAAATGAAAGGCGTGTACTCAGGACGTAAAAAGGGCAGCAAGGAAGATGTACTGTCGTTCTTATCCAAAAAACCCAATCAGGAAGCCCTGAGATACCTTAAACAGGGGCTAAAAGCCATTGAGGTCGCGAAGCTAACAGACCTACATATCAATACTATTACAAAAGTCAAAAAGTTGGGACTGACCACAAAAAAAGCCCCCGAACACATCAGTATTCATTAGAATATATACTTATATTATTTGATTGATTTGTTCGTACAACAAATTATCTTTTATTTTATAGTAAATTCTGTTTTATGGCACGGGAAGGAGAAATACAAAAAGCACCATGTACGGGTAGCGATAAATGCAAGTCCCTTAGATACACGAAGTGGATATACAAATACACCCTTCTTGGTGGGTGGCATTGGCAATGTATGACCTGTGGAAGAACACGCTAATGAAAAAGTGGTTGGTGTAAATAATAAATAATAGCGGCAGTAAAATACATGCACATGCAATCCCTATTCGTGTACGTAGCACAGATAACATTTTGTTAATTAAAAAAGTTATATTTAACTAAATAATGCAATTACTGTATAACAATTTCCTTAGTTGTTATCACTGTATTGCTTTGGTCATATATAGACAAAACGTAAATACCGTGACCTGACCACGAACTAAGGTTAATATCATACTGCTGTTGTGTGATAGTCGTTGAAAATACTACCTGACCAATGCTATTAGTAACCTTTATAGTATAGCCCGACATGCTGGCATAGTTACCGCAATCAATATACAAGTCGGTTTTAGCAGGGTTTGGATATACTCTTAGCTCATTGATGTTATTCGGCGGTGCGATACCTGTAAGAGCAGCATTGATATATAGTGTATCGGTAACGGCAACGGCTGTGTAGGTTGTATCATATACAGTGACATGGGTCGTGTCATATACAGTCACATGGGTATAAACCGTATCATATACAGTTTGATTTACAGTGTCATTGACGGTTTGCATACACGTTGTGCTGGAATATAGTTGCCCCACCTCTGTAGTATTTAAACCCCTATCATAGAAATATACATCATCTATTTTGCCGTTAAAATATTCACTATTCGATGCCACATTATACCCTATAACTGTGTTAGCTGCTGGACTTGCTGGTGTCGGCATAGCTGACGTGGAAAGGTTGCCAGTCGCTACCAAGCTGCCATTAAGATAAAGGCTGGTAGTGCCGCCTATCCTTGTGAAAACAACATTATACCATGTGTTTGTAGCAAGGGTTGTGGCATAGTCTGTGTATTGCCATACTGTGCCACCTATGTAGTCAAAGTTGATTGATGTATTGATGCGGGATAAGAATCTCCATGTTGAAGACATGTAGGTCGAAAACGAAGTAATAACCGATTCATTACTTGATGCTACCTGAGCAAGATATATCCAGTAGGACACTGAAAAATCATTCGCCAGATTATTTATCTGTGCATTTTGGCCTAATGTGATATAGTTACTTGAGCCATTGAAACTATAAGCACTGTTTGAGTTGCCGAACCTATCAGTAGTAAGGGTTGCACCGCTCACAGTGCCATTATTCCCGTATCCACTTATATCATTGGCATTACCGTTGAAAGGGTATCCAGCTATAAGACCATTAACGGGGATTTGAGCAAATGAGATACTGGCAAACATTATGAGCATAGCCAATAGAGAGTAGTTCTTTTTCATTGTAGATATTTTGTTAGCCCAAATATATATAAAAAATAGCGGTGTATTATATGCTACTAAAATAACACTCAATCTCATGCTCTTTTGTCTTGATACAAAAGCTGGATGGATGATTTTGATAAATTTTTGGTCGGACTTGGCTCGAACATAGCCCGAATAAGGAAAGCCAAAGGTTTTACCTTGTCACAACTTGCTTATGAAAGCGGAACTGAGAAAGTGAATATAGTACGCATCGAACAGTCCCAGACAAACCCCACCATAAAAACCCTTTGGAAAATAGCCAAAGCCTTAGATGTAGAACCGCAAGAGTTCTTTTCAGATACAACACATAAGTAAAGANNACTGTTAGACAGCGTTCATCTGAAAACAGACGAGCAGTTACTTTACTTTCACATAGTGGTTTATCTGGACAGGTCATGTCAATTTTAAGACAGGAGCTTGACTCAATGGTTAGGGTCATTTTCTTGTTAAGTCAATCATCTGAAGATAGGAATACCCTTATATCGCTTACACTTGGTGGGCAAAAGTGGAAGCTCAGGGGAGCAAACATTACAGACAGACAGATGGTCGATTTAGCTGATACACTTAACGGTTGGACAAATTCAGTATATAAATTTGGTTGCGCATTTATACATCTGTCATCGTTTCATGAATATATAACAAATGACCCTTTTGTCAACCTGCAAGCTGATGAAATAACCTCTATTAAAACGCACTTACACAATTATCATGGCTTCCCGATGTCAGGTAAATTGACCATACAATCTATGGCACCCTATCTGCCAAAGGTTTTTGATAAAATAGCTGACAATTTAGAAGCCTANNACGTTGATTTAAACTGGTTATAACTGAAACGTATAACATATGAAGAATACCACAATAGCGGCAACTTTCGTCCGTAGAAGACTTTATGAGACCACAAGGGATAGCGACTACTACATCTATGAGTTTACTGATATAACTGATTCAAAGGGTCAAAAATACCCTGATAAGTGGGTGAAGGAAACCAAGCTAATGGGTCGAGTACCATTTAAAAGAGGCGTTCGATATGAAATGACCCTTAGTGATAGTCGGGATTGGTCAAGGTCAATAAACTTGCCTTATCCAACTGAGATTTCATGGGGTAAAGAAAAGGTATATCTGAAAAATGGCAACGCTATTATTAGTGTTGACGAAAAGGGTAAAGAAACCAATCATTCTATACCTTGGACTAAGCAACTGGGCATACCTAACTTTAGAAGGAAGCTGTCATAGATAGAATATGATTGAAAGACGAGTATTTAAGGATAGTACAGGCAGGATTGTTTATCCTGTAGATACAATTTTCCCTATTCTGTCTGGCGACCCTGAAACTCAGGAGTTTGAATTTGTCGCAACTGGCTTTTTTATTCATGCAGGCGGTGGTTTTGTCACAGCTAAGCATGTCATGCTTGATAATGATGGCAAGCCCACTAAACCTTTTTTTGCCGTGCAGACTATTGAAGGTAAAGAGCATGTTATACGAAGGATTGGTCATTGGTCGCAATCGAATATTTCGGACATTTGTGTAGGTCTTCTTGTACCGCAGCAATACACAAGAGAAATGGGATGGCAGCCAAGAGAAATTCGGGCTGTACCTCTTACTTTGAATCTGTCCCAACTCAGTATTAATGACGAGATTAAAACTTTTGCATATCCGCTCTCAAAAATATCTAATCGAGATGGTGAGCAGTGGGGTGAATTTGAAGGCAAATGGATAAACGGAGTGATAGAAGACCATTTTCCTAAAGGAAGAGACACAGTTTTATTGCCTGGGCCATGCTATCAAACTTCAATGACAATTCTTGGTGGAGCAAGCGGTGGACCTGTTATTAAAGACGGTGGGGTGGTTGGTATAAACTCAACGGGATATGATGGTACCCAACTCTCCTATATTACACCTATAACAGAGGTTTTAGAATTAAACGTGCTATACAAAAAGGGTACTATTTCTATTAAGGAACTAATTGAAATGAAGCACATTCCAGTTATGTAGGCTGTTTAATATCATATTTGTCAAGCAGTGAAAAGATGCTTGATAATTTATTCAAATCCGTTTGCACCTGATTCGAGAAAAGTCTATTTTTGGGAGCTTCAAAATCAAAAGGCTGCAAGTTTTTCTTGCAGCCCTTTTTATTTTCAAGCATATTCTAAGTGGCGCGGTAAAGTTCGCGCAAGCTCTTTATCCCGATTACGATTCCTATCATATCGCTCGCTGATACAGGTCATATTTGTCCTTTAAAACATCCGATTCCTTTGTACGATTCATATTTGACAAAAAGTACTAATGAATAGGTAATGGAAAATTATCGGGCAGATGTCATAATAGTAGGTGCGGGCCTCGCGGGAATTACTGCTGCGTATGAGTTGCTCGGTCAGGGCAAAAAAGTGTTGCTGCTGGATCGCGATGTGCGAGAGGAGATGGGCGGCCTGGCCAAAAAATCTTTTGGCGGAATGTTCTTTGTCAATACGCCACAGCAGCGCTGGAGCGGCATCAGAGATACACCGGCACAAGCATGGAAAGACTGGCAATCAGTAGCTGAGTTTGAGCCCCAGGACCACTATCCTCGCCAATGGGCTGAATCATATGTTTATAATTGTACTGATCAGGTTTATGACTGGATCACAAAACTGGGAGTTACTTTTTTCCCTGCCATGCACTGGGTAGAGCGCGGCATGTTCAAGCCCGGCAACAGTGTTCCGCGTTTTCATATGGTGTGGGGCACGGGATATGCTTTATCAAATGTCATGGAGGGCCAACTGCTCAATCATCCTAAAGCACCTTCATTACTTACTTTGAAATTTGAACATAAAGTAGAGGAAGTACTGACGCAGAATGGCAAAGTGACAGGTGTACGCGGTACAAAAGAAAACACAAAAGAGCCATTTGAAGCAACTGCAGATGTAACCGTGATCGCAGCAGGCGGCATGGGAGGTAATATAGAACGGGTAAAACAAAACTGGCATAAACCCTGGGGTACACCGCCTGATGTCCTGCTCAACGGTTCTCACAGATATGCAGATGGCACGATGCATGATGCCGTCGAAAGGGTAAACGGGCATATCACACATGTAGACAAGAACTGGCCATATGCGGCCGGTGTGCATCATCCCAGACCGAAAGTGAAAGATCACGGCCTGAGCCTTGTACCGCCGAAATCAGCATTATGGCTGGATTATACAGGCACTCGTATCGGCCCTATGCCTTTGGTCACAGCATATGACACTCGCTTTTTGGTAGAGCAGATATGCAAACAGGAGAAAAAATACAGCTGGCAGGTCATGAACCTCAGGATCGCTCATCGCGAATTTGCCATATCAGGAGCAGAGTCAAACGAGGCTATCCGCGACAAGAAATGGATAAAATTTATCTCTACGATACTCTTTGGCATCAGGCCTCTGGTCAAAGATATGATTGACAACTGTCCTGATTTTGTAATAGCAAATAGCATAGAAGAGCTGGCAGAAAAAATGAACGAACTGCATGGCACCAATGATGTGGATGTCCGCAATCTAAAAGAATCCATCACGGACTACGATGCAAATATCGACCGCGGATATAGGTATATGAACGATGAGCAGCTCCGCCGCATAGCACATACCCGCCAGTATATCGGCGACAAACTCCGCACCTGTAAATTTCAAAAGATATATGACAAAAGTGCCATGCCGCTGATAGCGATAAGGGAGTTCATTCTATCACGCAAGACACTCGGTGGTATGCAGACAGATATGAATAGCAGGGTGCTCAGCAAGCCTGATATCAGCGGGCAACAGCATCCGATAGAAGGGCTATATGCGGTAGGCGAGGCGGCGGGGTTCGGAGGAGGTGGCATGCATGGTATCGGTTCACTGGAGGGAACATTTCTCGGCGGCTGTGTGTACACCGGTCGTATTGCTGCACATCATATCGTAGGAAAGAAATTAGTTTGACATCAGGGTAATATAAAATCATTTGACATGAAAAAGACAGGCGCACAACTGGCAGCATTTGCATTGGAACAAGTAGGGGTTAAATATACTTTTGGTATACCCGGCACTCATAATACTGAACTCTATGATGAGCTCAATAAATCAGAGATGATCCAACCTATTCTGGTCACGCATGAAGGTGGTGCATCATTTATGGCAGATGGCGTATCGCGTACTTCAGATACTATCGGCTGTCTGGTCATTGTGCCTGCCTCCGGTACAGCCTATGCCATGTGTGGTATGGGTGAGGCGTTTCTCGATGGTGTGCCTATGCTCGTCATCTCTATCGGCACGCGGACAGATACCGGCAGGGAATACCAGCTCCATCAGATCGATCAGCTCGTGATGACCAAAGGTGTGACGAAAGCACAATTTCATATCGGTGATCATGAAGACATCATACCTACTATGTATAAGGCCTATGATATAGCTACATCGGGTGAACCCGGTCCGGTCTTTATAGAGATACCGGTGAATGTTCAGATGTTTGAAGGCGCAGTAAGCGAAATGCCAACCTATCAAAAGCAAGTCAGCAATCCATCATTTCATGTCAGCGATATACGGAGAGCCGCAGATATGCTGGTCAAAGCTGAGTTTCCCTTTTTGTATTTCGGATGGGGCACACGCAATGCATCTGAATATACTCTCAAGATAGCGGAGCTGCTCGGTGCGCCGGTCGCTGTGACCATTCAGGGCAAAAGTGTTTTCCCCAATGCGCACCCGCTCTTTACCTCCGCAGGTATGGGTGCAGTGGCCAAACCATCCGGCCAGTGGGCATTGAAAAAACATGACGCTATGCTCGCTGTTGGTGTACGTTTTGCTGAGGTAGCAACAGGCAGTTACGGCCTGGAGAACCCGAAGAACCTTATACACATAGACATCAATAGCGATGTTTTTAATAAGAACTATAAAGCCGATCTCTGCATACAGGCTGATGCGACTGAGGCACTCAAGGCACTCTATGAGGAACTGAAATCGCGAAATATAAACCGCAAGGCGCAAAAAGAAAGTAACGAAGCGACTGTATTAAAATTAAACGAGGGATATTTTTCTGATTGGCTGACTGGTCGCAGAGAGGACATCGTATCGCCGGGTTATTTCTTTCAGTCATTGCAAAAAAAGATAACGGATGATACCATCGTAATGACAGACGATGGCAAGCATACTTTTCTCACTGCAGAACTTTTGAACGTAGCTAAGCCGAAACATTTCGTCGCGCCGACTGACTTCAACTGTATGGGCTATTGTGTTCCTGCTGCCATCGGCGCCAAACTAGTCAATCCGGGTAAGCGTGTAGTGGGAATAGTAGGAGATGGCGCCATGCTGATGACAGGCATGGAGGTGATCACAGCAGCTACCTATGGCATCGCCCCTCTTATTTTTATTTTTAACGATGGCGAGCTAGGCCAGATATCGGAGTTTCAGTCTATACCACTGAAATATAAAACCTGTACTACACTCGCCAAGGTAAACTATGAAGGTTTTGCGATAGCAGCTGGCCTGCCATTCCTTCAGATAGATAATGACATTCACCTCGATGAGATGATGGACAAAGCCTTCAAACTAAATGATGAAGGCAGGGCAGTGATCGTAAATGTAAAGATCGATTACACCAAAAAGACCATGCTCACCAAAGGCGCTGTGATGGTCAATCTTAAACGTTTTCCTCTGTCTGAGAAGTTTCGCTTTATTGCTCGCATGGCAAAGAGACATACGATAGGATAAGGCTTTCTTTCATTGCTGTGAGAAAAAGTGATAGGTTTGATGCCTTAATTCAAGCCATTGTCTATACCCGTCATATACCAGGATAAATATCTCATGGTCGTCAATAAACCTCAGGGCCTGATGGTCGAGGAGGCAGCCAGAGGTCAGCTCAGTGTGATACGCTTTTTGAAAAAAGAATTTGCGCTCGATCTGCGCGGCAATAATATTCTCCAAAACGTCCATCGCCTCGACAAACCAGTTAGTGGCACCCTGCTCATCGCCCGCAAGCGCTCTGTGCTAAAGGTGCTCAATGAACAATTCGCATCGCGTGAGATCGGCAAAACATATCTCGCGATCGTCAGCACACCACCACCAAATCCGGCTGGAGAATTGAAACACTGGCTGATAAAGGATGAAGAAGGTAAACGCGCAAAGATATTTGATGCACGTACTCAGCTCTCCGTAGAGGTCAAACTCACCTACAAAACCCTGAAAGAAAAGAATGGCAAGACCCTGCTCGAAATAGACCTGCTCACCGGCAAGTATCATCAGATCAGGGCACAGCTCGCGCATATTGGTTCACCGATAGTAGGAGATGAGAAGTATGGCTCTACAGAAAAATATATCGACAACGCGCTGGCACTGCACGCGTCAAAACTCACCTTCAAACATCCGATAGATGGGAATGTTATGTCAATTGAAGCACCCACGCCTGATGATGCCTGGTGGGATCTGTTTAAGGATTGATCAACCGGCAGGTAATTTAATCCCTGTCATTGGCACCCGCTGTATCTTGCTTTCTATCCAGAGCTGAATGTCTATATACTCTGTAGGCCGCTTATTAAACTTATCAGTGAAGCATGATTCAAGGTCCTGTTTGAGCTGCCTGAATGGCTCTACGAGACTGCGGGAGTTGACTTCTTTCTGGAGGTTCTTTTCGATAAAGCGCAGTATTATCTTGTCCGAATCGATCAATGCAAGGCGATTCTCAAAGAAGTTTCGCGTTGACTTGAGTTCATAGGGCATGATATTCAGATTTCCCATTTCCCAATAGGTGATTAGCAGCAGTACCTTGGCATAGCAATAGAAGTCAGTCCTAACGCCATTTCGCGGACTATTGAGCACAGCGTTGAGCAAGTCCATTACCGTATCATACTTTGCCCAATAAAAATATATCTGCGCAGCGTGCATTTTGAGTTGGATATCAGAGTTGCGGATGTCGATCACCAGCGGGTATATCATTGCCTGATTTTCTTCCATCAGTGTCAGCAGTGTTTTGAAGTCATGCATTTCTCTTGACAGCATGATATTCAGCAGGAGTGTGTAATATGCCCAGAAATGAGTGTCCGTATTGGTGGCATTGGCTTGCCAGCTATCTTTCAGTTTTTGGAGGTTCTCAGTTGCTTCATCAAAATAGTGAAGCCCTGCCTGACTCTCGACGATACGTGCCAATGTATGATGATACTGATTGCGGCGGTGGGCTATATTGGCAGGTTTCATCTCAAACATCTTCAGTAGTTTGAGATTGGCCTGATAGGCTTTCTCCGCCTGATCTGAGAACATATACATACTATGCAGCAGTAGCAGATAGCCCGCCTGTACAGGGAAGCTACCGCTCTCCGCGATGCCGCTGTCCTCTATGCTGCTGAGTAGCTTGCTAAACTCTTTCAGGTCCTCACGGTCCGAGATAGCACCTCGTGATGTGAAATGTTTGTCATACAAAAACTGAAAACGGTACACACTCGATAGCTGTCCGATATATTTCAAATGGAGCTGCAGATTGTTCATGACAGTTTCCAGCTCCTCCTGTTTAANNGGCATGAGTTCATCCATTTCATGTTTGATGGCGAGCAGCTCGGCTTTTTCGAGAAGTTTCTCAGCCTGATGGTGCAGTAGTTTTTGCATCAATATCTCCACCTGGTTCATATAGCTGCGTATCTCGCCCGATACACGGCCTGCATGGTAGGACTCGAGACTGCTGAGAATGCGGTCATAGAGAAAATTTTTTGCAGCAGAGAAATTGAATTTTTTGTTGCCTTTGGCAAATTTCTCTATCAGCGGGTCCTCGTCATATTCTTTTTGACGGTCTATAGCATCTAAGAGCTGGATGTACTGATTGGA
>PLSN01000027.1 GCA_003165135.1 Bacteroidota bacterium | reverse complement strand
GGAAATAGAGTGTGACATATTGATACCTGCTGCGCTAGAAAAGCAGATCACTGAGGTCAATGCCCCCAAGATCAGAGCTAAGATCATAGCAGAAGCAGCCAACGGCCCTGTGACACCGGCAGCTGCGGAGATACTCAATAAAAAAGGTGTGATGATCATCCCTGATATATATATTAATGCAGGTGGTGTGACAGTATCATACTTTGAGTGGCTGAAAAATCTTTCGCATGTCAACTTCGGAAGAATGCAAAAACGTTTTGAAGAAAAATCACAGCGCAATATGATAGATCTGGTCGAGGAACTGACCGGACAGAAAGCCTCAAAAGAACAAATTCACAGAGTGATACACGGTGCTGATGAAATAGATCTCGTCAACTCCGGCCTGGAAGATACTATGATCAAGGCATATCATGAGATCCGTGAATTTCATAAATCAACCCGCTCGATCCAGGACCTGCGTACAGCAGCATTTGCCCTGTCTATAAGCAAAATCAAAGACGCATACTACGCAATGGGAATATTCCCATAAATAGTCTGTGAACAATTATCCTAAAAAGCTGTTTCTGTATGGAAACGGCTTTTTTATTAAATTGCTATATGAATCAACCAAGAATATTCTCAAAACTTATCCTTCTGGGCATCATTGCTTCGCTTATATCCACCTCCTGCGCAGACCAGAAATTTGCAAGAAAGTATTTCGCAAAAGCAAAGCAAAGCGAGCCTTATGATGTCATCATAGTGACAGGTATACCTTATAATGATAGTACCAGCTCGGGTTTGNNTGATCTTTACTGCCCGGGTGCTATGGGCCAAATATCTATACGATCATGGCATCGCAAAAAATATCATCTTCTCCGGCGCCGCTGTTAGTACCCCATATTATGAAGGGAAAGCAATGAAGATAGTTGCAGATTCACTCGGCGTGCCGGCTAATCATACCTTCTCTGAGATCAGGGCAGAACATAGCACCGAAAACGTGTGGTATGGCCTCAAAATGGCAAAGAAGATGGGTTTCAAAAGAGTTGCTCTGGCAGCCGATCCTTTTCAAGTCAAGCTCTTGAGAGGCTTCTTGAAAAAGAGGTGTGGCAATATGGACTACATCCCGATAGTATATGATTCAGTCATAGTGAATAGAAATAACTGGCATGCTCAAATGCCAAAGGTAGATTTCTCAGGTGCCTATGAACCGAAATTTGTAAAACTATCTGACAGGGAAGGCTTCTGGACCCGCTTTAGCGGCACTAGAGGCAAGCATATTAATTTTAACGAGTAGAGACGTAAAATCTTGCTTCTTCACATTTGAGACGCAAGATTTTGCATCTCTGTGGAGCTGATCTGATATCATTGCTATCAGAAAATAATTTAAGCGAAAATTGATTTTCGAACGATGCTATAAGCCAGTAAAACCGTCTTTTTTTATTATCACGAAAATCAATTCGAAATACAATCCTTCCCCACACAGCGCAAAGACAATGACCACAAGCGTTTCGGTCCTACCTGCATTTTCTTTTCGACCCATAAATTACTGTTTTGCTCAAATGCTACGCCTAAAGTCTTCCTGTCACGGAAAAGAGGTTTGGCTATTATGATAAAAAATGCTATATTTGCAATATAAACACAAATAGTGTTCTTTGACATTTAGGTGTGTCAGGCAATGAAGATGATGGATAAGTTTTACGCCTATTATTGCGGGTGATAGATTTTTTCAGCATGCTTATATACTTCAGCCTTATTCAGGGTCATCGGCTTAGTTTGCTTATTGGCATATAGCTGCATCTGGTCTGTATAGTGTGGACTATTGGGTTTATTTGATGCCCCATATGGAGACACCGTATGTATCTCAGGGCCATCCTTAGTAAACCTGACCAGCATGATGTATGAGTCTCCTACAAATACACGGAAACGGCCATTTTTGTATGGCTGAGGATATGCCGCACGTATCACATCAGGCCCACCGCCTAATGGTATTTCTACATTACCTCGCTGATGCCTCTGCAGGTCCCCGAGCTGTATATTGATGCTGCCAAAATCTCTCATAAGTTCTTTCTTCGACTTGCGGATACTGCTCAGGAAGAAATCATGTCTTGCCTTAGCATCAGTACTGTATAAGTGGACTGTAGAATCATTGCTATCGCTGTAGAGGTTCCACATAGTCTTATAAACCGCAGCAAAATTGGTATCTGTGACTGGCGCAAGGCGATAGGTATCCCATATTTGAAATTTATGAAGCATGTCCGCTACGTCAGGATATTCTTTTTCTGTCAATTCAAAAATATCATCTATCGGAAAGTCTTTGAAGAAGTGTATCTGCCTGCCATAGCCTTCATCATATTTGATCTTCAGAAAATCATTCCAATCTATCTTTCCATAATTTTTTATGATCTCATTGAAGCGTATACTACGGCTAGTAGGTGTGAGGGTATAGCCCATAGTAGGGTCATAGTTTGCAGGTTTAGGATCATCCGCGGGAGCAGTACAGTCGAAGGCAGAATTATTGAAATTAAATACATACCCCGACTTTGGATTTACGACCTGAGGCAGGTCAGACTCCGGATGAAAAGTGGTCCAAAGGGTCTTTGAGGTATTGCCCGGCACTGTGCTTTGCCAGTTGTATCCCGCCGGGCGAATAGGTATCAGGCCATTGCTAAGGCAATAAATGGTATCATTCCTATCGCCATATATCGTGGTCATCATAGCAGCCCCTTGTATATCCAGCGCCGCCCTGAACTCCGTATAATTGCGGGCTTTGTTCATCCTGAAATATTGCTCAATGGTCTTGACATTAGAGGTAGCACCGAGACGGATGGCGAAGATTCCTTTCTTTGTGACCAGTGTAGCGCCATATTTGCTCCACCATACCCTTTTCGACACGGGTAGTATGAATTTGCCTTTCTTAGCGAGATTCACATGCAGCCATACTTTCTTTGTTTCCAGAGGGTATGATACTCCGTCAAACAGATAGTTTCCTTTCTTATTCGGATCAGCTTGCAGCTGAAATACGTCTACGGCATCAAAATTATTGACAGTATGAGCCCATCCAAGGTTTTCATTCACCCCATGAAAAACTGTCACTCCGCCGTGAAAGGTACCGCCCATGACGTTCCAGCCTTCCTCACTACAAAGATGTATTTCATACCATGACAAAGGCCCCTCAAGAGGTTGATGTGAGTTGATATCCAGATAGACAGAGCCATCTTTAGTCTTGCTTGAATTGAAGGCTATGCCGTTTGAGCCTTTACCTTTGTCAGCAAAGGGAATCTGAGGCTGTTTGCCATTTACGATGTCTTTCAGAGGGCCATCTACTCCGCTGAGCAGCGCCTCTGCGAGTACATACCCTGCTACAATATCTTTAGGTGAAGCCGGGAAAGCTTTTTTAACTAATACCTCCTCTGGGTGCAGCTCTGCATATTTATTGACTGCGGCTGTCATTGCCTCGATGATCTCACGCACATGAGGTGAAAGGTCTTTCTCATATCGCTCATCTACCAGTTCCCTGACACGCAGCAGATTGACTGCAAAATCTATTATTGCACCATCTTTACCAATGTTTCTGCCTGCCATTTTTTTACCTGCCAGAAACATCCATTGCAGTGTCTTAAAATCATCTTCACAGGTAGCCCACCCCAAACCATAGCCTACGTCTGCATCAGTCTTGCCAAATATATGAGGCACCCCGAAACTATCGCGGACTATCTCTACATTCTGTTTATAATCACGCTGAGCATAAGCAGCTACAGAGCAAAAAAGAACAAAGGTCAAGAGTATCTTTCTCATTACAATATTTTTTAATTCTTTTGATGCGCAAAATTATACTAAGACCCGCGTCTAAACATTAAATTCAAACATTCGTACTATAAATTTCACTCAACATATTTTTGTAATACAAACGTTCGAAATTTCTAAATCAACCTTCCAAACAATAGTTAAAATGTCAGAAGATAAAATACCATTCAGCATCAAACAGTGGGCAGAAGATGACAGGCCCCGCGAGAAACTAATGCTTAAAGGTAAAGCCGCTCTCAGCGATGCCGAACTGATAGCCATCCTGATCAGCTCCGGCAATGACGACGAGTCAGCTGTGAGCCTGTCGCAAAGGATACTCGAGGGATCACAGAATAACCTTCTGGAGCTAAGCAAACTGAGTGTAAACGATCTGAAAAAATATCGGGGCATAGGCGAAGCGAAGGCCATTAGCATCATTGCTGCCATGGAACTCGGCAGGCGCAGGCAGAGGAGCAGTGCTCTCGAAAAACCTGTCATCAAAAATTCCTCACAAGCGTACGATTATATTCAGGCTTCTCTTTCTGATCTGGCACATGAAGAATTTGTAGTACTCTACTTAAGTAAATCCCTAAAGGTGATCTCTCATGATACGCTCAGTCGTGGCGGCATATCCGGAACAATAGCCGATATCAAGATCATCCTCAAGGCAGCCATCGAAAAGTTAGCCTCCTATATCATAGTAGCGCACAATCACCCCTCCGGCAATCTCAAACCCTCACAGCAGGACATAGATATGACAAAAAAATTAAAAGCTGCATGCACCACTATGGAGATCCAGCTAAATGACCACCTCATCATCGGCGAAAATGCCTATTATAGTTTTTCGGATGAGGGAATGCTATAGCAAAAGTTACTTTATATGTATTTGTTCTATCATCAAGCTATCTACCATTGTATTATTTCCACTATGATTAACTATTGATATTGAAAGATATCTTGCCTTGGGCGGAGTTTTGAGCACAAAATCGAAAGGGCACCAAACATTCGGATCGCCTAAATAATCGACATTTAATTGCTTGTCAAGGCGGTTGATCAATGGTTCAATCTTTACTATTCTTTCAGATATTTTCCGATGTGTCTCATCTGTATAAGATAATTTAATTGCAGGCAGCTCTTTGTAGTTATAAGAAATGGCATCAAACCTACCCTTGGCAGTCAATCTGAGATACGACACATCACCTGATCTTAATTCACCAGTATATATCAGGCTATCATTACCGGGCAATAAAATTGGGCTGGTCATCAAAAATGAAGATCTGCCTTCACCCTGCACATGAGCAGATATAGTATCTACTGACAATATTACGCCTTCTATTTTGTCTAGCTTTTGAAATGATTTCAAATCGTCTGTATTGATTGACAGCTTTCCAAACAGCAGGCGATAACTATAAGAATTAAGCCCCCCCGGGCTCAGCAGCCCTTTTGCATATTGGATAGTTTGCATCAGGTTCAAAACAGAACAACCTGATATAAACAAAACAGTCAAATACTTTAAACCTGGTTTTGAAAAAAGAAATTGAATAGCAAAGCCCATTGACAAAATTATTACGGCATAAGACTGTACCAATGGCCTGCTCCCAAATCCACCACCGTAGTCCCACTGGCACCAACTAAAAACAACATAAATATTAATAAGCATATAGGTCACGATCGGCAGGGAAACTTGCCGGGCATTCTTATACAAAAAGGGAAAGCCCAAAAACGATAAGATCATGATCGGACTATATACCAGCCATCCTTTCTTTAGACTAAATATACCTTTAAGAAGATAGGGATGACGAAAATCAAAAGACTGGCCTGTCTCTTTATAAGAATTATAAAGCCAATGACCGGTCGAATATTTCCAATATAGCAATTGAATCGACCCTATGAGCAATACAATAAATGCCATTAATGCCAGATGTATGTAATTCTTCATTACAAGGCAAAATTTCTCCTGCAATGACCCCTTGTCCTTAATATTCCATAACAATGGGATCAATATGATAAGGACCTCTGAAGGCCTCATCACTATTGCCAGTCCTATGGCTAAGCCCATCAATATCGCATAGGATGATTTCTGTCTTTCATGCCATTTGATCGTACAATAAATAGTCACAGCGTACATAGTAAACAGATATGTATGCGTCATGCCATTTTCAAATACACTATAAAAAAAATAATTCGTAGTGAGGAGAAGTATAGCCATCATCAGTATCGCTATACTATCCCTGAAAAAGAAACGGAGATTTATATATGTAAACCCCAGCCCTATCATTGAATAGAAAGTTCCTCCCAGCGTGATGCAAAACTGATAGGGCATAGAGAACCCATCTAAAGGGTAGCCCAAAACACATGCTACAATGTGTCCCAGACAGAAAAAAGGAAACTCCAGAAGAGCCAAGCCTAATGTATAGCTCAGTACATAATTC
>PLSN01000360.1 GCA_003165135.1 Bacteroidota bacterium | reverse complement strand
AACCGACGAAACTCCATCAATCCTACCGGCGATTTTTTCGGGAGTGTGATATTCGGATATATGCTTAAGTATCTGGGCAGTGATTTTAACTATGCCAGTCTTAAGGTCGACCTGAGGACCTATATCCATCTGAGCAAAAACAGAAAACATATCCTGACATTCTGGAGCTACGATCAGTTCACTTTTAATGGACATGCTCCTTATCTCGACTTGCCTACTACAGGCATGGATGACAATTTCAATACCGATAGGGGTTATGTACAGGCACGCTACAGGGGCAAAAACTGGCTAAACTTTGAGGGCGAATACCGTTTCCCGATACTGAAGGATGGTTTATTTGGTGGAGTGGTCTTTGCTAATGTGGAATCTTTTTCAGATTATCCTTCTAATAAGTTTACGACCGCTGCGCCTGCCTGGGGGCTCGGGTTCAGGGTCAAGCTCAACAAACATTCCGGGACCAATGTCTGTGTAGATTATGCATGGGGCCTGCATGGTTCGAATGGACTGAATGTGAATATCGGAGAAATGTGGTGACCGATACTTTGTCCATAGCATATATCAAAGCCTAAATCGTCTTAAAAAAGTATTGCTCTACCTAAGTTTTTTAGATATTTGCCGATATTTTTAAATATATCATTTTGTCGAAGCGGTCTTTAAATAGTTCATTTTTTCTCGTAGTTGTTTTTACAATGCTGTTTGCCAGGCCTGTCATCGCTGCGCCATCAGTGCTCTTGCTACCTGAGATAAAAAAAGATACGCTCGCAATTAAAAAAGACACGACACGACACTCATTTGTCAATCGTGCAAAGAGCTACAAAGAGCTCGACCTGATAGATGTGGTGAAACTGGTGATCCACAAAAGGCTCATGTCACATTCTGATTCGGTGACCAAAGATCAAAAACTTCACATCAGCATTCTACCTGCACCGGGCTATACACAGACTACAGGTTTTCTCGGCGTGGTATCAGGTAATTTTGCCTTTTTCGTCAATGATAAGCATAACCTTAACGAATCGAATGTGAGTATGAATGCTTCATATACGCAGAAGAAGCAGGCGGTATTTGCCATGCAGCCCAATATCTGGACCACAAATGACAGCTGGAATATCATTGGGGATAACAGGTTCATAAAATACCCGCAGGAAACATTTGGCCTGGGAGGACATACGCTGCCTGATCAGGGATATATTATTGACTATTTTCTCGTACGCGCACATGAGACGCTGCTCAGGCATGTGGTCAAAGATTTTTATGCCGGTATCGGTTACGATTTTGATTACCATTTCAACATCAAAGAACTAACTACAGATACGGCTACAGACTATAAGAAATATGGCGGAGGCAATAAGTCTGTTTCATCAGGTTTCAAAGTGATGCTCGAGTATGACAGCCGGCGAAACTCAATCAATCCCAATAGCGGATTCTTTGCGAGTATTATATATGCTTATTACTATAAAGGCCTGGGCAGTGATGCAGACTATAGCAGCCTGAAAGGGGACTTCAGAATATACCTGCCTCTGAGCAAAAATAAAAAGCATTTACTGGCATTGTGGAACTATGACTGGTTTACCTTTAACGGCCATGCACCATATCTCGATCTGCCCGCCACTGCATGGGATGATTTCAACGCTACAGGCCGAGGCTATATCCAGTCGCGTTTCAGAGGAAAGAATATGCTGGACCTCGAGGCTGAATATCGGTTTCCACTACTGCGTGATGGGTTCTTTGGCGGCGTGATCTTTGCTAATGTCGAGTCATTCTCAGATTATCCTTCTAATAAATTCACCACAGCAGCGCCCGGCTGGGGACTAGGCCTACGGGTCAAGCTCAACAAAAGATCCGGTACGAATATCTGCTTCGACTATGGTTTTGGTCTGCACCACTCCAATGATTTTATCATCAATGTTGGAGAGCTGTTTTGATAATAACCCTCCAAACCTCCCCGAAGGGAGGCTAAACAGCCATCCTAATTTTGTATTAAAGGGAGGATTTAGGAGGGTCAGGAATTTACTACACCGCCCAGTTTTTCATCCCTGTTTCTCAGGTCTATGCCACCTTCGAGTATTGATTTGAGATTGGTCAGATAGAAGGTCCAGCCTGTCTGGCAGCCAATGAAAAAATTCCATGTGGTCTCTTCATCCGTCGGGATATTGTCTTGCAGCAGCTCACAGATGGCGAGTCCGTCTTGCTCTTTGATCGAGACAGTTACATTTCCTGCTTTGCCGAAGGAGAATTTAAAGCGGTCCACGCCATTTGCTTCCAGCACAGTGCCCCGCTCTATGGCTTCATCTCCCCATCCATGCCACCTCCACTCATAGGTGTCATTGACAGTGGCATATTCGTCTTGGTCCCTTACTGCTTTGTCAGCAGAGGTATAAGGTGCACTGCGCAGAAACCATCTCTCCAGTCCTGTCTGAGTGGCCCAGAGTTCATAGATCACGGTGGTGGGGGCTTTGATCGCTATTCGTTTGGTAAATCGTGAGTAGTCGTGCATGATTGAATATTTTGGGTTAAAGCAATAAAATTTATATTTCAGAAGGCCCAGGCAACGATTTCCGCATAACAACACTTCTGTAATTTGTGTCCGCCCACTGGTGATATGCAGCAAATTCGTATCCCCGCTTTTGATAATATTTGATTAGGTCACTCGCTTGCTCAGAAGTATCGAAGCCAATGTTTAGACTGTCATTTTCATAGGCGTATTGCTCCACATGGTCCATGAGCATACTGCCGAGCCCTTGTTTCTGAAGGGAAGGTTCTATCGCGAACTGGCCAAAATGGGCAAAGCCGTTTTCGATATATAGAGGCGGCCAGTCTGTCCTGTTTCTATCAGCTGCATAATATGTGATGGTACCTACTATATTTTCATGGTCAGTCAAAACAAAACATTTACCGGTCTTGATCCTCCTGAGTGTCCTGTCATCGTCCTGATACGAAGCCACATACATTAGTCCTGCATCAGCGAGCGGCTTATATGCCCTATGAAGCAAGTCCGTGATCTCTGAGATCGGATCACTATCCTGAAACTCTCGAACCTGAAATTTCATAGCCCTAAAATAAGCTTATATAAGGGATTTTACATGGTTAATAATGGCAATAGACTTTTTGAGCCTTATTTCGTATTTTTCGGGTCTATGAGTATAGAAGCAGCCACCCTGAAAGAAGAAAAAAAGATCACATTAGAGCAGTTTAAAGATGAAGTGCTTCGCGACTATCGGGTTGTGATGTCCTCTCGCGAGATGAGCCTCATGGGGCGTAAGGAAGTGCTGACCGGCAAGGCCAAATTCGGCATTTTCGGTGATGGCAAAGAACTCGCGCAGGTGGCTCTGGCCAAGGCCTTCAAACTTGGCGACTGGCGGAGTGGCTATTATCGCGACCAGACCTGGATGATGNNAGACCGTGGAGCAGTTTTTCTCTCAGCTATATGCCAATCCTGATCCCGGTGCAGACCCGTTCTCATCAGGCAGACAGATGAACGCACATTTCGCTACACCCCTGCAGGATGAGAATGGCAACTGGCTCGACCTCACTAAAAGATACAACTCCACGGCAGATGCCTCACCGACTGCTTCGCAGATGCCACGTTCACTTGGCATAGCATTGGCATCAAAACTCTATCGCCTCAATCCGGAACTCGCCGGTGAGTTTCCGGGTTTCACCAATGATGGTGATGAAGTGTCATTTGTATCTATAGGAGATGCCTCGACCAGTGAGGGGATATTTTGGGAAACAATCAACGCAGCCGGTGTACTCAAGGTGCCGCTCGCAGTCAATGTATGGGATGATGGTTACGGTATATCTGTACCTAAGAAATACCAGACAACAAAGAGCTCGATCTCAGAGGTGCTGAACGGATTCGCCGTGAATGAAGAAGGCGAAGGCTATGATATATATGTCTGCGAAGGCTGGAACTATCCCAAGCTGGTCGCGACCTACAAAAAAGGAATCGACAATATGCGCAGGACACATCGCCCGGCGCTATTTCATATCACTGAGTGTACACAGCCGCAGGGACACTCTACCTCTGGCTCGCATGAGCGGTACAAGGATGCCGAGCGCCTGCAGTGGGAAAAAGATTATGATGGGGTAAAGAAATTTCGCGAGTGGATACTGGAAAATGAAATAGCAGATGAGGCAGAACTCAAAGCCATAGATAATGTCGCGAGACGCGAAGCACAGGACGGCAGAAATGCGGCCTGGAAAAAATTCAATGAGACGATCAAAACAGACATGGCACAGGCTTTAGAACTGCTACAGGATGTAGTCTCTGAGACCGGCGCAGAAGAATCAGTGGGTGCAGTGATCGCCGGACTGAAAGCAACAATGGATCCGATCAGAAAGGATATCATCAAAGCTGCTAAAACAGTACTAAGGGAGTTTCGCGGACAGGAATCCCAATCGCTCGACAGGCTACGGAGATGGACGGATAGTTTCGTCAGCCGATATCAGGAAACGTATAGCTCGCATTTGCATAGTGAGACATCTCAGGCCGCTCTCAAAATAGCAGAAGTAAAAGCCGAATACTCAGATGATAGCAAAGTGCTCAATGGCTTTGAAATTCTTAATGTCGCATTTGATAAAATATTTACCAACTATTCCAATGTCGTTGCTTTCGGTGAGGATGTGGGCAAGATCGGTGATGTCAATCAAGGTTTCGCAGGGATACAGGATAAGTATGGCGAGGAGCGCATATTTGACACTGGTATCCGTGAGGCGACCATCATGGGTCAGGCCATAGGCTTGGCTATGCGCGGCTTCCGTCCGATAGCTGAGATTCAGTATCTGGATTATCTACTGTACGGTTTGCAGACGCTGAGCGATGACCTTGCCTGTCTGCTATACCGCACCAAAGGCATTCAGAAAGCGCCGCTCATCATACGTACACGCGGTCATAGGCTGGAGGGTATCTGGCATACCGGTTCGCCGATGGGCATGATCA
The DNA here is from genome assembly GCA_003165135.1 of Bacteroidota bacterium. Lineage (GTDB taxonomy): Bacteria > Bacteroidota > Bacteroidia > Chitinophagales > LD1 > UBA1941. Next base: position 8,322 of record PLSN01000360.1, on the reverse strand, counting down.
TAAATTCACTCCGCGGTATACATGTATGTGTACCCCGCAATATGGTGCAAGCCGCAGGTATGTATAACACCATGCTCCAAAGTGACGAGCCAGCTCTCATCATAGAATGTCTCAATGGCTATCGCCTTAAGGAGCGCATGCCCGACAATATTGACACTTTCACTGTGCCGCTGGGGGTGCCTGAAGTGCTGCAGGAAGGTAGTGATGTGACACTGGTGACCTATGGCTCGACCATACGTATAGCACAGGACGCGATGAAACAGCTCGAAGAGGTCGGTATATCAGTAGAACTCATAGATGCGCAGACACTATTGCCATTTGATATAAATGGGGCCATCAGTGAGTCAATCAAAAAGACCAGTCGTGTGATCTTCCTTGATGAGGACGTGCCGGGTGGTGCCAGTGCCTATATGTTTCAGCAGGTGTTTGAGAAGCAGGACATATTCAGGTATCTCGATGCGCCGCCGCTGACCATCAGTGCCAAGGCACACCGCGCGCCATACGGCAGTGACGGTGACTACTTCAGCAAACCGAATGCTGAAGAGATATTTGAAACGATCTACCGCATGATGAGCGAGGTCGATCCGGGTGAGTGGCCGACTATATAAGCTTGAGCTATAATGATTGAACTAAAGAATATGTACAAGATAAACGCATTTCTATTTTTTATTGTGATTTCACCTTGCGTAACTGCTCAACCCAATCTAAATGTTGTTCTCAACTCCCGGCTGGGGGTTTCAGCACCTTTGATAGCTCATGACCAAAGGGATATTTATACAGGTGATGACACCAGAAGCAAACCCCAATCGAATATTGTAACAGAGAAGGTCACTGCCTTTTCTCCCTTTTTTGATGATGCCCTTATAGATTCTTTTTGGCAGGAGTTCAGGGCTGTTTCTCCGAAAACTGATGCGGTTGATTATTATGGCCCGAACCGTATTATTCATTTTACACCTCTCGAAAAAAAACATTCATTTCTCCTGAAAGTCATTTATGGAGACAGCTTTCAAATGTCTGATAAATGGCAATTTATTAATACCGATACTTTTTTGCACAAGCAAACAGCTGAAATTACATACAAAGTGTCGTCTGCTAAAGCTCAGGGCTATCTGGATGCTGAGTTCACGATTGAGAAAGACCGGAGTATCATTCTGCAAAAGGTAAGTTTTTTGCCATTCGATTATTCACAAAATGCCTTTATAAACAATCTTTGCGAAAATGAATTAAGCCTGATCAAAACACAACAAATATCAAGCCTGATAGATACTATAGCGTTGTATGCCGATGCTGATAAAATGAAAAATCTAAAAGGTGTCAGCAAAAGGCTCGAAACAATTAAAATTTCCTCCAATACACTTTTTACTTCTCGATTAATGATGGAGGGTGGCTATCTATGGGTGGTTGGTATCTATGATACAGATAAAGCTGACGAGCGTCTGATGCTGGGTTATAAACTGGTGGGAAAAAAGTTTAAACCGGCACTGGTGGAGATAATCAAGAAAGGCGGGTGAGAATTTGATTGATTTTCGAACTTAAAACAAAACATATGCGTATTGCGATTTTACTTTTGGGCTTATTGTGCATGGGTCAATGTACTCAGGCACTAGGCGACAAAAATACTAAAGGAAAGGGTGGAAATACCCATCATAAAAAATGGAAACCCGGTTTTGTGGTGACTGTGAATGGAGATACCATAACAGGCAAAATGAGGGATAATATTTCTCCACCGCTTTATGATATGCAGTATGAATTGGCATTCGACGATCAGAATAGTATTACAAAACACTTTACACCGGATAGCCTTAGTTCATTTACGTTATACAGAAACCATCATGATCAAATTGATACGGCCACGTATGTAACAATGAATATAGACGACACTGAGATAGGCCATGCTTTTCTCCGCTTATGTATAAATGGCCCATGCAAAGTTTATGGATACACCACAGTAGTTCCCACAGGCCTTTCATCGTTTTCTACAGTTGAACTCAAATATATCCGTGTAGAAAATGGAATTTTAGAATCTCCGAGACGTATCAGATTTAAGAAGGACATGGAAGCTCTCTTTTCTATGTGCCCCATCATAATTTCAAAATTGGAATCTGAAGATTATACATTCAGCAATTGGGGAGATATGGTCAGGGATTATAACCGTGGATTATGCAAGTAACTCTTTGATCGGATATCCGTCCATTTTACACTCCATAATAAATTTTTGAAACTAACTATATCAATAAGTTAGGTCATGCGGTATACCAATGGGCAGTATATTTCGTTTTTAAAATAGAGACTTGTTGATTGACAGGTGCCGGCGAAACTTTTCACAAGGGCTTTCGTATATATTATTTTATAATAACCGATACCCAAACAAACCCGCTATGCGTAGCGCCATTCTTTTTTTAAGTTTGCTGTCCCTCGGCCTGATTATCAAGGCCAGTAGCCCCAATGATGAGGCTAAGGATACCGATCCGAAAAGATGGAAAAACGGATTTGTAGTGACACTCAAAGGCGATACTATCTCCGGCAGGATCAAGGCCACCGACTTTCTGGATGTCTATTATGACTATCAGCGAATGGTCGCATTTAAGGACAATAATGGCGTCAATCAATATTCACCTAACGAGCTAAGTTCATTTTCCTATTCTGATGACCAGAATGGCCTAGTCACACTGCAGTCAGTGAGCAGCCCTGATGGAGATGGGCATGTCTTTCTGAAAGTATACTACACTGGTGAATGCAAAGTATATGGACTGACGGTCAATGAGGTAAAAGGTAATTTGGGCCAGGATGCAGGATATGGCCAGGTTCATTCATCTCTCTTCCCATCAGAAAAGAAATATATTCAACTTAAGAGAGGCNNAAAAGAATTGGGTTTAAAAAAACCATGAAAGAAGTTTTTGCCACCTGTCCTCATGTGCTGGCCGGACTAGAGTCTAAACAGTATACATATGACAACTGGCAGGACATGGTCAGAGCCTATAACAGCCTGTGTAAATAACTTCTCACAGCCAGTATCAATTTCTCCACTTTAATTTTTCGGATAACAGTCTAATCATGCTACTTTTGCGGCATGACGCAGGGAAGAAGAATTTTACTAAGTGCTCTTGTTATTTTTATCGGTTTTCTTTCCTGTTGTTTTATTTTCAGAGGCTATCTGCTGGAAGCGGCTTTTAAAAAAGTACAAACTCATATCCATGACCGCTATAAAACTACATTGACGGTTTCGTCTATACTGTTTTCAGATTTGAATACTATTGTGGTAAAAGACCTGACGCTGCTACCCGAGGGCACGGATACTTTCCTGCGGGTGAGTGAGGTGGAGGTCAAAATTTCATTACCGGATTTACTTCGGGCAAAGATTGTCCTTGACCAGATCAGAATAAATGAGGCTGTTTTTACTATCTACAATGAAGATGAGCGCAGTAATATCTCTTTTCTCCGCTCTGTGCGTCGAGACACAAATGCAGTCAGCGTTTCCGCTCCATCAGGTTTTCGCGAAAAAGTATCAAGTTGGGAAGCAAAACTGTTTCGTGTATTGAATACAGCTTTTGAGGCGAAGGTTATTCAGATCCATTATCAGGATTCTACTGCTAGTGAGTTTATATATATACCATCATTCACTTATGACCTGCATACACTGTCAGGACTGGTCATCAACCAGAAAAATGCAGATACCATCTCAATAGATGGCGTAGTGTTGAAAAAGAAAGAGTCCTATCAATTCACTATCCGAAACCTTGGTAACGATACGTCCTGCCTGCCTTTTCTGGACAGAGACCATGGACTGCAATGTCGATTTCGTAGTGTCACGGCTGATATAAAATTTGACAATGGCAGCGATGCATGTAAGATCACAACAGACGCCTCGCTCGAAAATTTCCATATCAATCACTGGCGGCTGGCCAAAGAGGATGTGATATTGCCGCAGGCGAAGTTCAAAGGAGTTTTCGTATTTTCAGATGATGCCATCGAGATGGATTCTTCTTCAGTCGTGACACTTGGCAGTGCAAAGTGTCAGCTATTCGCCCGCTATGACCTGAAGCCCGATACTACATTCACACTCGCGCTTCATATGCCTGAGATCGCAGCCGATTCTTTCTTTCAGGCATTGCCGGTGGGTATGTTCAATACGCTGAAAGGTATCTCCTGCTCAGGTACACTGGCCTATGATCTCACATTTGCTATACATACCAATAATCCCGACTCGCTGCTTTTTTATTCTGCGATGAAACAGAAGAACTTGCATGTCCAGCATTTCGGAGTGGACAATTATACCCGTATCAATTCGTCTTTTACTTACGACGCCTATGATAAAGATAGGTTTGTGCGTCGGCTCGCGATAGGGTCTGAGAATGCATACTTCACACCCCTCGATCAGATGTCGAAGTATCTGCCTCAGGCTGTGCTGCAGGCAGAGGACCCTGGCTTTATGCAGCACAGGGGTTTTTATCTGGATGCTTTTCGTGAGTCTATTGCTAAGAATTTTAAAGAAAGACGATTTGCTCGTGGTGGCAGCACGATCAGTATGCAGCTGGTGAAAAATGTTTTTCTTAGCCGTGACAAAACGGTCTCACGTAAAGCTGAAGAAGCGCTGATCGTCTATCTGATAGAAAATCTCGGGCTCGTATCCAAAGAACGCATGCTCGAGGTGTATCTCAATGTGATCGAGTGGGGGCCGAATGTATATGGCATAGGTGAGGCGTCGAGGTTTTATTTCAATAAGAAACCATCAGAGCTGACCTTGCAGGAGAGCCTATTTCTGTCGAGTATCATTCCACGGCCTAAGTCATTCCAATACCAATTTGATAAGGAGGGGCAACTGCGGACATCGATGGGAGATTATTTTAAAATACTCACCACCCGAATGGTATGGCGTGGTGTGCTTGAGCCTGCTGATACTATCGGCCTGCAGCCCAAAGTGACCCTGAAGGGACAGGCTCTCCATGTGGTGATGCCAAAAGATACTATGACTGATGAAACCGATAATACAGAATAGTAAAGGAGGTATTTGAACATTTATACCTATTTTTAGGTTCGATAAAACTCAATTTAATATGAAAAGAATACTCATCGCATTGGGGCTTTTGATCCTGACCATAGGACTGACCGCCTGTATACTATTCCTGGTCTATGTGAACCCGTTCATGCAGAAGATGAAAATAGTCACTACTATCAAATATGACCCTCAACTGACACTCGTGCTTGGCGGTGGCGGCAATACAGGCATACTCGTATCCGATAGTGCTGTGCTGGTCATAGATACCAAAATGAATGAAGCTGCAGACTCACTCTCTAAAACAGTGCACGCCCTCGCAGGCACTAAACCCATTATAGTGGTCAATACGCATATACATACTGACCATACCGGCGGAAATAAATTTTATGAAGGCCAGACCATCATAGCGGGGGGCAATTATGACAGGGATTTCTGGGTGAAAGAATGCGGCGACAAAGGTGTGCCAACTGTATGGGTCAAAGATAGCCTGATACTGAAAATAGGCGATGAAACCGTTACCATTCTAAACTTGCCCTGGAGCGCCCACACACAGAGCGATGTATTTGTTTACCTGCAAAACAGGAAGATGCTTTTTGGCGGAGATGTGATCCTGAACCGTCAATCTCCTGCGATTTTTGACAGATATAAAGGCAATGGTTATGGCTATCTCAAGGCTTTTGACTATGTGGAGCAGCGTTTTGACATCAATAAAGTGGTGCCCGGACATGGCGATGTGGGTGGCATAGAAGTCATCAATAATTTCAAAGACTTTTTTATCGATATGAAAGTAGCTGCTCTCGACCCGGCCAAGAAAAAGGAACTGCTGGACAAGTACAAGGACTGGAATCAAGTCCCATTCCTGATGTCGCCTGCTGCTGCTGAAGGTTATTTCGAGAAGCATCCTCAGCCATAAGCCTCGATTATCAGCTCGGATACCGCTTTCTTTAGTGTTTACGTTTAATTTAGTAAAGCTTAGCAAAGGGGTAAAGCTTTATTCAGTAGATTTGTACCTCATTATAATCTACCATGTCATATTCATTTAATTCGGAACAAGTTCTCGCAGATTTCAAAAACTGGAACCAGCAACTCAAACAATATCAGCGCCCTAACACGCGTAAGGCAGTGATCCAACTGCTGAATAGCTATAGCTTCTATATAGGGCTATGGGTTTTGCAATTTTATCTCTACGACCATTCTGTGCTTTTTACCATTCTCATAGCAGCCCTGAATGGTTTTCTGCTTGGTCGTATTTTTATTATTCAGCATGACTGCGGTCACCGTTCATTCACTCGCAGCCAGATAGCCAATGATATCATCGGCACAGTGTCGAGTGCTTTTACTGTCATTCCTTATAAATACTGGGCGAAATCACATGACTTTCACCATGCACACAACGGGCAGCTGGAATACAGCGATGTAGGCGATGTAGAGTGCCTGACCACTGAGCAATATAACGCTCTCAGCACCTGGGGCAAGGTGAAGTACCGTGTTTACCGCAGCCCCTTTTACCTGTTTACTATCGGAGGCTTCATCTATGTGGTGCTTTATAATCGTTTTGCTTTCCTGCGTGAGAATGGTTTTGAAAAAGTAAAGAAGAGTGTAACGATCAGCAATGTCGCATTTATATTGCTGTATGCTGTGCTCGCTTATTTCTTAGGTTGGAAAAAATTTCTGCTTGTTCAGTTCATCAATCTATTTTTCTTTGGCACCTATGCGCTGTGGTTTTTCTACATACAGCATCAGTATGAGAATATCTATAAGAATGGAAAAGATAATTGGAATTATGTGCTCTCTGCGATCAAAGGCAGTACTTACTATCGCCTGCCCCTGCCGCTTCAGTGGCTCACGGGCAATATAGGTTTCCACCACATACATCACCTGTGCCCTACCATACCAAACTACAACCTGCCGAAAGCACATCGCAATACGCCACTCTTTGACAAGCATGTAAATGCTATAACTCTTTGGGAGAGCTTCAAGACTGTGAAAGCAAACCTCTGGGATGCACAGCAGCAGCGCATGATCTCCTTTAGTGAGAATACAAGGCGCAGAGATAAGAAGTAATCAAATAAGCCGTCATTGCGAGGAGGTCTCCGACGAAGCAATCTGGATTTGAAAACAAATGCACTATCTATCATGACCTCAAACTATATCGAAGTAAACGGTGTCCGCCTGCACTATATGGAGCAGGGTAGTGGTGAACTGGTCATTCTCCTGCATGGTTTCCCGGAGTTTTGGTATGGGTGGAGGAAACAAATACCAGTCCTGAGCCAGCACTATCGTGTCGTGGCGCCGGATATGCGCGGCTATAATCTCAGCGATAAACCCATAGGTGTTTCCCAATATAAGATCGACATCCTTGCAAAAGACATAGCAGAACTTATACAAAAGCTAGGCAATGGTAAAGCGATACTCGTAGGGCATGACTGGGGTGCTGCGGTGGCATGGGCTACCGCCACTTTGTATCCGGAGCTGATCACAAAACTAGGTATACTAAATGTCCCGCACCCTGCGGAGATGCGGAAAGCACTCTTAGGTTTCAATCTCGCACAGTGGAAGAAAAGCTATTACATGTTTTTGTTTCAAATTCCCTGGCTGCCGGAGTGGGGCATAGGTCGCGACCTCACTCGTTTCTTTACGAGGGCATTTTCGAGCTTTAGCCCATCGGGCAATCCTCCATCTGAAGCTGAGATACAGGAATATGTCAAGGCCTATAGCCAGCCCGGTATGCTGACAGGAGCAATCAACTACTACCGCGCCGCCCTGCGCTATCCAAACAGCTTCGACATTACTAAACCACTCCCCATGCCTGTGCTGATGCTATGGGGCGAGCAGGACAAGGCCCTCGGCAAAGAACTCACCTATAATACCAAACAATACTGCACTGATCTTGAGCTCATCTACGATCCCACCAGCGGCCACTTCATCCAGTATGATAATCCCGAACTGGTGAATGGGAAGCTGTTGGAGTTTTTTGAGAGATAAGATATGAGAGGCTTAAAAGCTATTTTTTACTTCTTCCCAGTCTAGCATCTCTTCCTCTCCTGATTCATACTTTTTTGACCTTTCTTCAAGGATTTCCTTATGCCATTCAGGTATGTCATCATCTTCCCGATGGAGCAGCCTCAGTATTTCCTCCAGCAGCTTTTCATCATTTACTTTGCCTATCTCCGCGATAATCTCCTGCTTCTTTTCTAAAATATTCATGGCGCTGATTTTACTATAAAGCTAATAAAAAAAGGTGAGCCAAAGCCCACCCCTATTATTTTGTATTCCCAACAACAGTCAACTGCCAACAGACACCTGATTAGGCATAGCTCGCCGTA
>PLSN01000367.1 GCA_003165135.1 Bacteroidota bacterium | reverse complement strand
TGACAGCATACTATGCAGGGTCAACTGCCCTGATGGCTGTCCTGCCAATTCGATAACCTTCAGCAATAGCCTCTATACCGGTATATCACAGTTGTCCTTCATAGAAGGTGTCAACATTTACCCTAACCCTGCGCAAAGTAGTTTTACAATGGATATCAATGCTCCATCTATCACTGTGAAGGATGCCCAAATATCCGTGATAGACATGGTCGGACAATCTATAGTGACAAGGCCTGTGACACTACACACAGGAGCCAACAAAGAGATGATCTCGATGACTGTGGCGGCATCCGGTGTCTATATCGTACAGCTCACCGTGGACGGACAGTCGCTATACTACAGGCTGGTGCTGGATAAGCAGTAGGCAGATATCTTAATTAATTCTTGCCCATCTATTACATGGATTTCAAAACTACAGCTCATGAGATACTGATAGGCGGACAAACCTTCACTGTCCTCTCTGTGACCAATTTTGATGAGCTGTACGAACGACTGTTAGCCAAAGGACTCCAGCATGAAGATGTGGCTGATGAACGCATACCATATTGGGCTGAGCTGTGGCCATCAGCTGTGGGACTGGCCACTCATCTGGTGAAAAACAGATCGCTTGTCGAAGGCAAAACAGTTCTCGAGATCGGTGGTGGGCTTGGACTGCCTGCTTTGGTGGCTGCGTCTCTGAGTGCAGAGGTCACTGCTACTGACTACCTGCAGGATGCAGTGGACTTCGCGAGAAAAAATGCAGAGATAAATCACATTACAAACATTGATTTCAAAACTTTTGACTGGCGAAAGGCAGAAGGCTACGAGCGCTTTGATATATTATTGGCATCTGATGTAGCGTATGAGCGTTCGCAGTTCGAGCATTTGCAAAATGCATTTACTCATCTGGTCAAACCCGGCGGACTCATTCTCCTCAGCGAACCTAACAGATATATAGCAGAACCATTCATTAATAGCCTGATCAAAACGGGATACAGCATGGAGAAATACGCCTATGACGTCGAGGTGAAAGGAATAAAAAGCAAGGTGTCTGTTTATGAAATAAAAACCCTCAAAGGGGTTTAGAACCCTTTGAGGGTTGAAATAAATTTACCAGGTCACAGTGATCTTGCCGGTAGATCGACGGCTCTCAAGGAATGCATGTGCTTCGCCTATCTGGCTCACAGGAAATACTTTGCCGACCTGAGGCTTGAAAATACCTTCTCCATATAGCCTGACCACTTTGTCCAGACAGCGTTTCAATGATGCCGGTTTATTGTCGGCAACGCGAAGCATATTGAGACCGATGAGGGCCTTTGAGGTATTCATGAACTGAAGCGGATGGTAAATACCAAAGCCCAGCAGCGTGCTGATCTTTCCAAAAATATTCTTGTCTGAAATATCCGAAGCACCATAGCAGACTATCCTGCCTCCCGGTGCCAGTGCACGGAAACCTTTCTTGACATAGCTGCCTCCTACGGCATCGAATATCACATCTACACCTTGTCCATTGGTGATACGGTGTATCTCTTTTTCAAAATCACTCGTCACATAGTTTATCGCGTGATTTGCNNGTAGCAAATATCTCGCAGTTTTTATATCTGGCATATTGCATCAGCGCAGTGCCGACGCCACCTGCGGCAGAGTGAATGAGCACGCGGTCACCTTCATAGAGATTGATGACCTCAGCAGCAGCATAGTAAGCAGTGCAATATTGTGTGGTAAGGGCAGTGGCTTCACCCACAGGCATATTGTCAGTGATCTTTGCAGTACCCATGCCCATCGCGGCGACATACTCGGCATATCCTCCGAATCGTGTCATAGCAGTAACGCGATCACCGACCTTCACATGACTCACGTCTGGTGCAACCTCTGTAATACGACCTACAACATCATAACCGATAATACTCGGCATAGGCGGTGCATCCGCATAGAGCCCCTGACGCGCCATGACATCAGCGAAGTTCAGCCCGAAGCCTTCGACCTTGATGAGCACTTCACCTTCTTTGATCTTTGGGGTCGGGACCTCCCTGATCTCAAATGCTTTTGACGGATCTCCTTTTCTGACGAGTACGGCTGCCTTCATATTGTGATATTGATGTATGAAAATGAATCTTGTATTCCTGTCACCAGACAACCATCACCTGCCAACAGTTTATACGCTCTGGAGCACAGAGATGGTCAGCGAGTCAAAAATCAACCTGCCGTCTGTATTGCCCAGATCTTCCTCTGAGGCACGCTCAGGATGTGGCATCATGCCAAACACATTGCGGCCTTCATTGCAGATCCCGGCTATATTCTCCAGAGAGCCGTTTGGATTGGCTTCTTCTGTTACATTGCCTTTGGCATCGCAGTACCTGAATAGTACCTGGCCTTTATCATTGAGTTTTTTTAGTATAGCCTTGTCGGCATAGTACCTGCCGTCACCATGTGCTATAGGTATTTTCAGCACTGTACCCGGTGCGATGCCCTGAGTGAGCAGCGAGTTTTTAGTTTCTGTCTTGAGGTAAATATTTTTGCAGACATACTTCATGTTCGTATTGCGGAGCAGTGCGCCCGGTAGCAGCCCGGCCTCACAGAGGATCTGAAAGCCATTGCAGATGCCAAATACCTTGCCTCCCTTATTGGCGAACTCGATCACTGCATCCATGATCGGCGAGAACCTCGCTATAGCGCCTGTGCGCAGATAATCTCCGTAGCTGAAACCACCCGGCAGGATGATGCAATCACGTGTAGAAAACCCTTCGAGAGAAGTTTCCTTGTGGAAAATAGATTTCACTTCACAGTCCATTACATTGCCGAGTACATGCATCATGTCCCTGTCGCAATTAGAACCCGGAAAAACAATAACACCAAATTTCATTTGTATATTTTTTAAAAGGTTTTGATCTGTCAGCCCATTTATCTTCTTAAACGAAGAAGGGCAAATACTNNACAAAATTAAGACTATAAATAAGATTTCGTTGAAGAGATTTGTTTTTGTTTCCACAAAATAAAAAGCATAGAGGATACTCAGCGATGTCAGCAGAAATACCATATGGCTGAGGTCAAAATTAAAGGCTATAAATACCGACAGCAGCGAGAGGCCGCCGCCTATTATCAAAATGCTCACATATTTACGTGTCTGGATCACAGTAGAGAATAGCAGGCGTGGCACATTGCCCAGTACAAAGAGGGTGATCGCCAGGATCCATATCAGGTCTGCGATCTGCCAATCCGTAAGTTTGCCAAATGAAAATGGCACGCGGTACTGGATATTGACCATGTCGAGCACCATCTCGGGCAGTGAATCAAACCAGAAATACACCGTAAAGACTACCGCCAGCACACAGAAAAAACCCGTAATGATCATGACCCGCTCGCGAAAAGTGACAGACTTCATCATAAAGAAACCAATAGATACAAATATCAAAAAGTAAATGGCTGGAAAGTAAAACAGCATGGCCAGTCCGCTGAGGAAACCGAGATCAAAAATATGGCCATATAGCTTTTCGGGTTTCGCGAGTTCAAATATCTTGTCAATACATAAGATGAGGATCAATGCAGCCACCAGTGCCGGGCTTAGTACCATGCATTCGGGCACCAGCGATGTGAATATGACAAACATTACCCCCCCGAGATAATTCTTTTTTGTAGTGACACGATAGCTATTGATGATCCTATTGATCAGCAGCGACTCTATGAGGCATAATACAGCTCCACCTATCAGTAGCCATACGATAGATGTCTGCGGGCCGATATGCAGGATGCGAATGAAAAATTTTGATGCGGGCTCAGCATGCCTGTAAATATGAGATATATCAATGGGATGAAAAAAATACAACAGCCGATACAGAATGATCAATACCACATTGGCAGAAACAACGGCAAGGTTATTGGATTTGAAAAAATTCAGCATGGCTTGTATAATTAATAATTAATAGTGAATAATTATTAATGAAATACAATTGTCCGAAAGCCCATACCAATGGCTGATCATAGATGATATTCTAATAATAAGATTTTTTAATACTGCACCCTCACTAATCTGAACTGCCCTGACTTGACACTCGGTATCACTATTTCATTGGGGGCGACCTGTTTTGCCAATTTGGGTATTAATAAAATGTCTTTGTCTTCCTGACTAAAAAGCAATGCCCTGTCAGCTACACCCTTACTGCTCAGTTTATATTCATTAGCAGAACCGGAAGTGCTGATCTCATCCAGATACAGCAGGTGTACCCTGTCCTTCTCATTCATAAAGGCAAACGAAGAATTGAAACCATTATCATCTTCGCTCTGCTGCTTTTTGCGCATGATGGTATTCCAGTCCAGCGAGCCATCTGCCTTGATAGAGAAAGCGATGATGTCATTGTATGAATAGGTATTGACCGTCTTGTATGAGTTATAGTTATTGCCTCCGCCATACATATAGCCCCTGAACGAAGGCGAAGGATTGGATACCATCACTTCTTTTTTGTCTTTGATGACAGATTCTGCGACAAACATCGCACCACCATCTATGCGCAGCAGCATCTTGCGGATATTGAAAGTAAACAGCCTATTATACTTGCTACCTGCATCGCGGCCTGTGAGCGAGGTCATGAATGCCGGTGTAAATATATTATAGGCGGAGTGCTTGAGCGCTCCGGTCGCAGCATCATACTGCAGATAGAAAAAACCATTGGCTGCTGCATCAGCCGGATCGCCCTTCTCATCATAGAATCCACAAAATATCAGATTGCCATTTACATTATCCACTTCAAACTGCGGTTCTCCGAAAATCTCTTTGTCGCATTTGATCGTGTAGTCTGTGAGCTTTCCGTTACTCCTGTCTATTCGCATCACATAGTATTGATCGCCATAGCTATTGTCCTTGGCATCCTTTTCTGCCGTAAAGATCAGATAGCCATTGCCATTATTGTCCACGAGGCTTTTGGCATATTCCATGTCTTTTTCAGGACGGCCTATCGGCAGAAAGGTCTTGTAGATCACTGTGCCGGAGCGGTCTATACAGGTCATCTGCATAGAGTTTATCCTGTCGTCTGCATATACCGGATAGTAAAAAAGGGTAAAGTTTTGGTCGATCGATGCTTTGAAGTGGAGATTGGCATCTACGAGGTCCCGCTTATCATTGAATGTATCAATGGCGATGGCCCTGCTCATCTCGATGAATTTGGAGTTGACAGGTTGCATTAGCAGCACGGATTGTTTTTTCTCCCCATGGAGATAAAAGATCGAGGCACCACTCTTATTAAGGAGGATATTCTGCACATCGCCGTCGCCACTCTTGAAGTCAAGGGTGCGCGCAGAAGCTAACTTCAGGTCATTGTCGTAGATATGGATGAGCTCCTCGCCTCCAGAGAAACGGACTACATAGCCATCCTGATTCTTGCCTACTATTCGTACTTTGTTCAGTTTGCCGCTCATGCGTGTAGGGGCAGATACATCTGCGGTCTGAGCAAATCCCATAGACAGATATAGCGAGAGTATGATAAAGGAAATACCTATACGCATGGTTCAAATCTATGACAAACAACCGAGAATTTGAGAATTCGGCAATTTGAAAATTTGAAAATTAAATACAATTAAGATATACTACGGCCAGGACTATGACCGGATGCCAGATTTTGACCCGTTTTACTGCTTCAGGCGCGGGTCGAGAGCATCTGTCAGGCCTTCACCTATGAGGTTAAATACCGTGACCGTGATGAAGATGGCAAAACCCGGAAAGATGGCCAGCCACCATGCCTGAGGCACCTGACGGGCATATGACAATAACTGTCCCCAGGTCACCGTATCAGCAGGTCCCAGTCCGAGAAACGAGAGTGTAGACTCCGTCAAAATAGCTGATGCAATACCAAACGCTATCGAGATAAGTACCGGTGATAGCGCATTCGGAATGGCATGTTTAAACAAAGTCCTGAAATTTGAATAGCCTAAAGAATGTGCTGCCTCTATATACTCCAGACTGCGGACCTTGAGCAGCTCGGCACGGATGAAACGAGCTATACCGGTCCAGCCTGTGAGACCGATGATGACCATGATCACATAGAGGTTTGGCTTGCCGACTATAGAGATGATCAGCAGGATCAAAAACAGGGTCGGAATAGAGTTGAGTATCTCTATCATTCTGGATATGATCATGTCAAAAGGCACATAGACCTGCTCTCCCAGAAAGGATATCTTCTTGAGCGGGGCAATAAGAAAATTGCCCGCGATCATCACTATGGCAAACACTATAAGGCTGAAAAATAACTGCAATACACCCATGCCCAGAGACTCGTGGAGTGCATCTGTGATAGTATACGAGCGTGCAGAAAAAGCATAAAACAATGCCAGATAAAGCAAGACTATATTTGACCAAAGCCTGATACGCGATATTTTAAAGTTGTCATCACCCAGAAATCCCGCCAAGGCACCTAAAATAATACCGATAAATGATGCAATGGCCATGGAGACGATACCCACGCTCATGGCTATCCGTGTGCCGTGTATCATTCCTGCCAGCACATCACGGCCCAACTCATCAGTGCCAAACCAATGGTGCCAGCGTTGAGATGGCACGTTTTGGTGCTCCAGCGGACTTTTGGAATGTATATTGTCATTGTCCTGATTCATCGGCAGATAGGGCACCGGAGGAAATACAACAAAATCATAATTCAGTTTATGCCAGTTGACATTCTGAAACTGTGGAGCGAACTGTCCGATACCCATACTGACCGCGAGGTCCTTCAATACCGGAAAGTAAGTCTCTCCCTGGTATTTGCAGATCAATGGTTTCTCATTGGCCAGGAAAGGCGATAGAATAGCAACGAGAGTTAAAAATATCACTACGTACAAAGAATAAACCGCAGTTTTCTTTTTGAGAAACTGTCTTTTCACATACGCCCAATAGCGCTGGTCAACCGGTTTTTTTTCTTTATTGTCAGCCATTGGCTAGATATTCTATTATTTTTTGTTTGATGAATAAGAGATCCTCGGGTCGGCTACAGCATATAATATATCGGCGATCAGATACCCCAAAAGGGTCAGTATGGCTGCAAACATAGTATTGGTCAATATCATTGGATAGTCTTTTTGGATCACGGCATTGTATGTGATCTGGCCCAGGCCCGGTATGGTAAAGAGAAACTCAAGGATCAGAGAGCCACCTATCAGCGCCGGAAATACATTGGCAAATATGGTAATGATAGGCAGCAGGGAATTTCTCAAAGCATGCCTCCACACTACAGTATTATTGTCCAAACCTTTGGCATAGGCAGTACGAATAAAATCCTGCCTCAGTACCGACAGCATGCCGCCTCTCATCTGACGGGAGAGAAAAGCAAGTCCGCCATAAGATGCTACTATCAGCGGCAATATCAGGTGATATGCCAGATCACCTGCACGAATAAAAAAGCCGTCATCTTTTATTGTCGTATCACCGAGTCCGAAACCCGGAAAAATATTCAGGTAATCACCACCGCAGAGAAAAAAGATCGCCATGGTGCCTATCCAGAATGTGGGCAGTGAATACAGTATGAATAATGTGGTAGAGGTGACGCTGTCAAACCTTGTACCCTTTTTGACAGCCGAGAAAACACCCAGTGGAATAGCTATGAGATATT
>PLSN01000396.1 GCA_003165135.1 Bacteroidota bacterium | reverse complement strand
TAAGGTCAACGAATACCTCGGTATGGACATCGTGCGTTCGAATTTCCCGAGAGATGTGAAGTTCCTCTGGGGTGCTAAATCATCTAACGCTAACAATGTATACGAACTCTACGCTATCAAGACCAATCCAACGATACCTGGTGCTACTATGGGCGGCGATGTGGTCACAGATGCCCGTCAGGGATATGACCAGAGCGGTTTCCCAGATGTGACGCTGACCATGAATGCACAGGGTTCTGCGAAATGGGAAAGAATGACTGACGAAGCTGCCAACTCTACGATAGTAGCAAACGGCAAAACCACTCCTGTCAAAAGATGTGTGGCCATCGTACTTGACAATAGGGTTTTCTCTGCTCCTCGTGTACAAAACAAAATATCAGGAGGTAACACTCAGATCACTGGTATCGGTGAAGTAGTGGAAGCAACCGATCTTGCAAACATCCTGAAGTCAGGACAGCTTGAGGCCAAGACACGTATCATCGAAGAGCAGGTCATCGGGCCATCTCTCGGTGCAGAGGCTATCAAAGCAGGCCTCGTATCACTCCTTGCAGCTTTCGTGCTGGTATGCCTCTTCATGGTGGCTTACTACTCTACATCAGGTATCATAGCAAACATCGCTGTGATCCTCAACCTCTTCTTCATAATCAGTATCCTGGCTAACTTTGGTGCATCACTGACGCTGCCGGGCCTCGCTGGTATCGTACTGACACTTGCTATCGCGATAGATGCGAACGTGATCATCAACGAGCGTATCCGAGAAGAGCTCGTCAAAGGCAAGGGCCTTCGAGCGGCTGTGGCTGATGGCTATAAGCACTCCTACTCAGCGATATTTGACGGTAACGTCACTACATTGATCGTCGGTGTCGTATTGACCTTCTTCGGTTACGGCCCTGTCAAAGGTTTCGCCGTCACCCTCGTCATTGGTATCCTTACATCACTCTTTACAGCGGTAGGCTTTACACAGGTATTGTTTGACTGGGCGTTCAAAGCCAATGTCAATCTGAAATTCGGCAACAGGTTTACCATGAGCCTGCTGAAAGGCATCCATGTTAAATTTATGTCGCTGCGCAAAATATCTTATACTATATCTACTATCGCTTTCGTTGCCGCTTTTGCTTCGATGCTGATCATCGGGTTTGACCTCGGTGTAGCATTCCAGGGTGGTAGAAGTTATGTAGTGAAGTTTGATAAAGATGTAAAGACTGCTGATANNATAGCGCAGAAGCTCGAGAAGCCACTCGGCAGCAAACCGCTGGTCAAAACCTACGGCAGCAATAGCCAGATACAGATCACTACCGCATTTATGATCAGCTCAAACGCCTCAAACGTAGACAGCCTTATCGAAGGTAAACTATACGATGGCGTAGGAGGTGACTTTACCCAAAAGCCTACTTTTGATAAGTTCCGCAGCACATCTATCAAATCTATCACTAAGATAGACCCGACGATAGCTGATGACATCAAGCGCAGCGCACTCTATAGCGGTTTCCTTGGATGTTTGCTGATCTTTATATACATCTATATCCGATTCAGGAAGTGGGAATATGCAGTAGGTGCAGTAGCAGCTACGATACATGACCCGGTCATCGTACTCGGACTCTTCTCATTGCTCCGCTATGTGATGCCATTCTCTCTCGAAGTCGATGAGAACGTGGTAGCAGCTATCCTGACACTGATCGGATACTCAGTGAATGATACCGTGATCGTATTTGACCGGATCCGTGAGTTCATCAAGCTCTACCCTACCAAGCCGCTCATCCAGAATGTCGACGACTCTATCAATACTACCCTGAGCCGTACCATCATGACATCAGTCGCTACGGAGTTGGTTTGTATCGTACTCTTCGTATTCGGTGGTGATGCTATACGTCAGTTCTCATTTGCNNAGCTGATGGTCGGTATCGCAGTCGGTACATACTCTTCTATCTTCATCGCATCACCTATCATGGTCGACCTGCTCTTGAGGAGAAAAGAAACAGTGAAGAACTAAATTGGTCGACTGACCACGGTCAAAAGAAAATACAAAGGGATACCGATTGGTGTCCCTTTTTTTGTTTGGTCAAAACTTCTCGACTATGTGCGATGTGTCAGTTGGACTCTCTGGATCGGGATTGCGTTGTATGACATCTATCAGTACATTATTGCCATTTATGTTTATCGTTGACCTGCCACGGTCACCATCACCACTATATCGCTCAAGACACATTAGCAATTGATCTTTTGGAGTACCGTCACAATCAAATCCTTTTCTTATCCGGAATCTTATAAATTGGATAATACCCCATACACCACTGCCGCCGCCCCAAAGAGCTGCACGCACAACATGCACACCATTGCTTGTTTTACCTATGTATTCATAACTAAAACTAGAATGGTTTTCCATTCCGTTACTCATGTCAGTAGTAGTAAAACTCGTCTTTTTATCATCTAAATGGTTTTCATATTTTTTGCTTCCAGTGCCGTACTCTATATCCACTACTCTTGTGTCAGGCCCATCCGATAAATAATATAGTCCTCCGTTTAATTCATCAAGCAAATGTGGATTAATAGGGCTGCGATGGAAATAAAACATACTGTCAGCCTCCCGCCAGTCTTTTTCTACTGTCGAGCCAGCGAGACCTAGGGGCGGATAGCTATTATCATTTATGATTGCAGATGTGTTATCATTGTCAGTTGAGATTTCGATATGCTTCTTCTCGCCGGTTGATTCATCTATCGTTATTTTATTTCCCGCAATTGCGACCTGTGCATCCTGTTTGCTACCGAGCTTATAAAACCGCTCCAGAGTAATCAGCGACCCCACACGAGGTGTATCATTATCCACATCAAACACATGATCTTTGATGCTGAAAAACAAAAGTGCCTGAGATACATAGCTGCCCTTAGTAAGTGTGGTCTGTACCACATATATTTTATTATCCGTCTGACCTAATAGTGTATAGCTGAAGCGGCCTTTGCCATCAGGCAGTTCTGCTGTAGTCGAATCTATAGGATGCTCGGTAAAAAAACGATTGTGTCCACCAAAAAAATTAAAACTGACTGTTACAGGCCGCTCACCCGGCAGAGGCATAAAAGCATAGATAAGCAGCGGGCTTGCCGGGAAGCCTTTATACCATAATACTTTACTCTGTTGCGATTTTTGCAGTTCAGTTGTAGGGGTAGTGGTCGTATTTTTTTTAGTAGTAGTGTTAGTGCCGCAGCTACTCATTGTAACAGCAGCTAGTAGGATCGATATAAAAAACATCCCTGAGTTTAGCTTTGGCCCCATCTTATAGCTTTATTTATATCTCTAATATAAATCTATCATTAATTAAAACATAGTCAAGTATGTTTAATTATCAATTTTAAATTTTCAATTCACCACCGGCTTATGTTTCCCAGATAGCAGATAGATATTAAATGATAGCCCGAGACATGTGGTCGGCGCCATGCCGAGGGTATTGGGCAGTATGAAGGAAGGATCGAAATTAAAGCTGAGCTTATTGTCCATATTGTAGCTGTATAGATGTCCGTCCACAGCGGCGTCTATCAGGTTGAGACCATACCATAGCACAGTGACGAGTGCACTGAGGTTAAGGTAGTTCTTGAACTGGTCGCGAAAGTATTTGATATCCGTCACATCCGTATATCCCATATAATACCCAAACTGGTTTCTGACAATTGCGCGATAAGCTGCCCGCGCCTCATTATAATTATGGCTGGTATAATACAGCGCATAGCCTAGTCCACCAAAACCCGCATAGATGATGGGTATCTTCCAGTATTTTTTATTGTATGCCTGTCCCAGGCCCGGCAGTGCAGCGGAATATAATACAGCTGTCACGGCACTATGTTTTTTGCCTTTTATAGTATCAGCTTTGAGCACTGTATCAGCGCCAAGGGTCACGGCTGAGTCAACATTGAGTTTATTGCCGGTCACATCAAACTCCTGCTCTTCCTGCTGCACACTGGGGCTATCGAGCTTAGGAGGATTTATGAATTCAGACTCATCTTCCTCCTGCGCACTGACAGAAGCCGCCGTGAGAAGCAGAAAAAAAGAAATGATTATTATTTTGTAGACATACATTAGTCTGTCAGTAACTCTACTAAACGCTCCAGGTCTGTATCGTTGTAGAACTTGATAGCGATCTCGCCTTTGCCTTCTTTAGTGCGAATGATGGATACACGTGTACCCAGTGTAGAGCTTATTTTGTCTGTGATCTTTCTGAGAAAAATGTCATTCTCTGATGCCCTGATATTAGCTGCCTTTTCTGTGCTTGGTGGTTTGATGGTCGTATCGTTGACACTTCTTACCAGTTCTTCTGTCTGACGTACACTGAGTCCCTTGGCTACCGTCTCTTTGAACGCACTGAGTAGTGTAGGTAGGTGATCTATCGCGAGCAGTGCTTTGGCATGTCCCATACTGATCCTGTTGTCCCTTAGCGCCGCCTGAATATCCGGCGGTAGTTTGAGCAGACGTATGAAGTTAGTCACTGTGCTGCGATTTTTGCTAAGCCTCTCAGCCAGTTTGTCCTGTGTCAGGTCGCATTCGTCCATTAGTCTCTTGTAGTTGATAGCTATTTCTAGTGGATTGAGGTCTTCGCGTTGTATATTCTCGATCAGTGCTATCTCTATCGACTCCTGATCGGATGCAGCACGCACATAGGCAGGTATTTCTGCCTTGGCAGCAAGCTTGGAGGCACGTAGTCTTCTTTCACCTGCTATGAGCTGGTATTTATTGCCTTCTATCTTGCGGACGGTGATAGGCTGTATCACGCCGTGTATCTTGATGGACTCTGACAGCTCCTGCAGGCTTTCCTCCTCGAAGGTTGATCTCGGTTGAAAAGGATTCACCTCGATATTTGCCAGCGGGACATATAGCACCACACCAGCCTGATTAGCTGCCACAGCGCTCTTGCCTATTTCCTTCTCAGCGGATACTTTGTCATCTGTCAGCAGGGCACTCAGTCCGCGTCCCAGGCCACCTTTCTTTTTATTGTCAATCATTATCTGTCAAATTTAACGCTTTCTCCTCATCGGGAATATTAGTGGCATTGTTTCTTTGCAAAATTTCACGAACCAGGTTCATATAATTTATTGAACCTTTGCTTTCTGCATCGTACATGATAGCAGGTTTGCCGAAACTCGGCGCCTCTCCCAAACGGGTATTGCGGTGAATAATTGTCTCGTAAACTATGTTTTCGAAATGCTTTTTGATCTCATCTACGACCTGATTGGACAGGCGCAGGCGGGGATCATACATGGTCAGTAGGATGCCTTCTATCTCCAGGTCAGGGTTAAGCCTGGTCTGTACTATCTTGATAGTGTTAAGCAGCTTGCCGAGGCCCTCCAGTGCGAAATACTCACACTGTACAGGTATGATGACTGAGTCAGATGCCGTGAGGGCATTGACTGTGATGAGCCCCAGTGACGGAGAACAGTCAATAATGATAAAATCATACTCTTTTTTGACATCTTCTATCACCTGTTTGAATATCTTCTCACGATTAGGATGGTTGATGAGTTCTATCTCTGCACCCACCAGATCGAGGTGAGATGGCAGCAGGTATAGGTTAGGTGTATCAGTCTGGAGGATGATATCCTGTGGCTTGACCTCATTGATCAGGCATTCATATAGGCTGGTCTTGATATTCCTCGGGTCGAAACCCACCCCTGATGTGGCATTGGCCTGTGGATCGGCATCGATCAGTAGGGTCTTATACTCCAGTACTGCCAGACATGCAGCTATATTGATAGCACTTGTAGTCTTTCCCACACCGCCCTTTTGATTGGCGAGAGTGATCACTTTCTGCAATAGCTGCTTTTTTTCTTTCTTCATGATATCCTCGTGTTATAATTCCTTTATTTCTACTGAGGGGTGCATTAAGCCCTTTGTCCTATACATTCCGCCTTATTCGGTTTCCACAAATATAGGCTATGTGCAGCTGGGGAATGTTCATAATTCTCCACTATTGTACAAAAGCAATGTGTGATGTATGTGGATAAACCACAAAAAACTGTCATGCACCCTACCCTATAAAAATAGTAAAGCCCCCTGAATAAGGAGGCTTTACCGTGAAATTTTTATAATTAATTATTGTTTGCTGATAGACAGTTTCTTAGTAACCACTGCACCTTGATTTTCTATCTTGATGATATACATCCCGCTAGTCAGACTGGACAGGTCATATGATTGAGTAAAAGTGCCATTTGATTCATTGCTGAAACTCTTCACAACATTACCTAAAAGGTCAATCACAGTGGTTGACACCAATCCCTCTACTCCGTCAGCATTGATGGTGATATGACCTGTAGTAGGGTTTGGCACTAATGTCAACTCGCTGAGAGGAGCGATATTGTTGATACCTACACCCAACTGCCTGACCAATACATATTTACAATAAGGAAGCGTGGTATATCCTCCGTCTGTCGCAGTGACACACACATAGAATGAATCTTCATTATTTGTAAGATTCTCAAATGTATCTTTTACTGTACCTCCGGTTTGATTAGGGTATTGATAATTTGCCGAACTATCTACTATGGTCCAATTATAAACAGTAGCACCGCTACCATTGGAATGGCCCTGGAAGGTAACCGGCTGCCCTACTTTGAGTACATTACTATTCGGACTTCTGGTCCAGTTAGCATATAAAAGGCTTTGGGAATGTCCGAAATTCATAGTACAATAAGGAACACCACTATTGAACGCGTCAAGCTGAGTGCTAGGGTTGGTACCATCAGGAGCAGCTGGAAAACCTCCCAGCTGAACATCAGCCATAGCAGGTATAACTACATCCGAATCAGGGCTGTAAGAGGAGCCAAGGGATACCCAATATACACCCGGCACCAAAATAGCATTGCCTGTTGAATTATTTATTGGCAAGACAATGGGAGTAACATTAGTGGCATTAGCATCAGTAAGATCTCCGGCTACAAGTGTCTTGGAAAAAGTAGAAACCTGTGGAGAACCTGAGGTATAATTAGCAATTAACTGACCCGAAGAATTATTGCTAAGAGTGACAGGATAAATAGATGCCTGTATAATTGTGCCGGGAGCTGAGTTTCCTGCACCTCCGGATACAGCAGTAGTGACAGAGGTAACTGTGTCTGCATCTGTGACTTCATACAAAGCTCCTATATTAAATGATATACCCTCATTTTGCTCTAATAAATAATACCCGCTAAACGGTACTTGTTCTAAAGAGCTGACGATGGAAAACACCGAATCCGAAACTGTAAACTTAATAGAATCAAGATTGGTAGGTTCAAAATTTGCCGAGTCAGTTGCTACCACATCAATCGCTACAGTATATTTTCCCAAGCCGGTAGTTCCAAACTCGGAAGCAGGCAGAACTGTCGTATCTCCGCCATAAGGCAAAGCAGCTACGACAGGAGAACCAGCTAAAGATCCTAATAAAGAGCTACCATTGTATAGAGTAAAGTCGGTATTTATATTGGTCTGGGTAACTTGGCCTATATTACTATAGTTAGTAACAGCGGCAAATGAATCTGTAGACGTAAACTGAGAAAGAGGTATAGATGAATACCATAAACCAGAAGAACCTTTTTCACCAAAACTGTAATTCACCTGCAGATCGTTATCACGCAGAGTAGTGATAGTGATATCGTCTATCATCCAGAAATAATAGTAAGCATTCATAAAGAAACGGATGTATACCTTATTCGGACCACCCGAGGTGGCCAGAATCACAGAGCTAAGATCTATTGTGATCTTGCTATTGCTGGCAGTATTTTCATTCAGCCCTATAGTAGTATTGATAGTATCAATAGTCCAGTTTACACTATCCGTACTGATACCGACTGCAGTAGTAGACTCAAGATTTCTATAAAATTGGAAGAAGCTTAACCTGCAATATGGGGTAGT
>PLSN01000384.1 GCA_003165135.1 Bacteroidota bacterium | reverse complement strand
TGTCCAGATAGATCAGCGGCTTGCCATTTACCGTTTGATGCAGTATGGGAAAATCTTTTCTTATTTTATCGACGGGAAAGCTCATGGTGTTTAGATCGTAATGTTCAGTCTTTGTTTCAGTTTCTCATCCAGATAGGTCTTTAGCTCAGGCAACTTAATCGCAGCGATGATCTCATTGGCGAAAGCATAAGTCAATATTCCTCTTGCAGTATCCTTATCTATGCCCCTCGCGAGCAGATAGAATAATTCATTCTTGCTCACCTGGCCGATGGCCGCACCGTGACTGCATTTCACATCATCTGCGTATATCTCCAGTTGCGGCTTTGAGTTCATACTTGCTTCATCAGACAGGAGCACAGCCTTGCTGCTTTGATAGGCGTTTGTTTTCTGCGCATCTTTTTGTACAAAAATTTTTCCATTGAAAACACCGGTAGCCCCATCATCCAGTACACCTTTGTATGTCTGATGACTGTTGCAGTTTGGTACACGGTGGTCTACGAGAATATGATTATCTATGTGGTTAGCATCTTTACCGATATAGAGGCCATTCAATGTAGCTAAAGCATTCTCGCCATCCATATAGGCGTTCACATTATTGCGGACCAGTTTGCCGTCCAGTGTCACAGTCGTGATATGGTAGCGTGCATCCCGCTCCAGACGCGCTTCTACATAGTTGACAGAAGTAGTGTTGGGATTGTGTAGTTGCAGTAATGAATAATTCACCTCCGCATTGCGGCCGACGTAAACCTCTGAAACATGATTATAAAATTTCTCACCGGTACTATTCTGAAAGTCTTCTACTATAGTAATGTCTGAATTTTCCTCTGCTATGATCAGGTTTCTGCTCTGCGTGAAAACATCCGCAGAAGCATTGTCATAAATATGAAATACAAAAACTGGAGCTTCAACGATTGTATTTTTCTTTACATAAATGAATGCCCCATCTCTTACGAAAGCTGTATTGAGTGCTGCAAAATTCTCTTTAGAAATATCAGTAGCCTTATTGAAATATTTTTCGAATTGTTCAGGATACAGGTTGCTGTTTTCTTTCAGGCTGCCGACTGTCAAACCCGATTGCGCCAGTATCACTGAACTCTCAGCAGAGAAATCCCCATTGATAAAAACAAGCTTGGTGCCTTTGATAGAGTTGAAGTACTTCAGTTTGCTTGCGACTTGCAACTCAAAGCTTGCAGCTAATCTTAAAGTCTCCGGCAACTTTGTTTTGATATGGGTGTATTTCCACTCTTCATGACGTGCCGATGGCAAGCCGAGCGCTTTGAAACTGGTTAATGCACTTTCCCTGACCACTGATAAATTGTCTTTATCAATAGTCTCAAACGCCACATCTATGTTATCTGTGAAACTCATTATACTCCTATTTCTTCTTTGATCCAATCGTATCCTCTTTCTTCCATCTTTAGTGCAAGGCTCTTGTCGCCTGTCTTGACGATACGTCCATCGTACATGATGTGTACATAGTCCGGTACTATATAGTTGAGCAGTCGCTGATAGTGGGTGATGACGAGGAATGCATTGTGTTTGTTCTTCAGTTTGTTTACTCCATCTGCCACGATGCGTAGTGCATCAATGTCAAGCCCTGAGTCGGTTTCATCAAGTATGGCTAGCTTCGGATCGAGCATAGCCATCTGAAATATCTCATTGCGTTTCTTTTCGCCACCGCTGAAGCCTTCATTAATAGAACGAGACAGATATGATTTGTCCAAATCGACCAGCTGGCGTTTTTCATTCATCAGCGCGAGGAATTCCTTTGCAACTATTGGTTCCAGACCATGATGTTTCCGTTTGGCATTGACAGCCGCCTTCATAAAGTTGGTCGTGCTCACACCGGGTATCTCTACCGGATATTGGAATGCCAGAAACACACCTTCACGGGCCCTTTCGTCAGGGCTAAGTTCGAGCAGGTTTTTTCCTTCGAATAATATTTCTCCGGCAGTGATCACATAGTCTTCTTTGCCGGCTATGATGGATGCCAGTGTGCTTTTGCCGGTGCCGTTAGGGCCCATGATGGCATGTACTTCGCCTGCATTTACTTTCAATGATAATCCCTTGAGGATCTCTTTATCCCCGATCTTTGCGTGTAAGTTTTTTATTTCTAGCATAATACCACCCCTCCTAACCTCCCCAAAGNNGGGAATTTTATTGTTTTACTATTTTTATATAATCTTTTTTGTTCGTTTGTAATGTTGCTTCGACTACATAAACTCCTTTGGATAGTCCATCAACTCCGACTTCATAGGTGTATTGAGAAGAAAGATTTGGTTGCTTACTTAATTGTAGCCTACCTAGTTGATCATAGATATTAAGTTGGTTTATTGCTTCCAGGCAAGTCAGAGTCAAAGTTGAAGTAATTGGGTTTGATAAGACTTTAATTACTGTTTGACTAGATAGATTAACACTATCAATAGATAAATGAAGTGTGTCCGTAACTGTGACAAATACAAAATTTAAATTCATATACAAATCACAAAATAAAGTCGAAAAATCAATTTGATATAATCCTGATTTAGGAAAGTTATATGGACCAATATCAGGTGAATTTGTATCTCCTAAAAAAGAAATGGTAATTCCTGCCATTTCCCCAACACTCATACTATGTAATTGAATGTCAACATTGTTGAGATATATAGTGTCATCACCCCCCAAATAATATGTACTATCTACAGGCATATTACCTGGAGGAAGATAAGCTCCAACATAGCCAATTAGTTTGCCATTTAGAGTGGCATAGCCAGCACAAAATCCACCACAAAAACTATACCCTGAATACAACATCATCATTAATAATAGTAAACGTTTCATATTTTGATTTTGCTTCAAAACGCCACTTTGTATTTATTATTTCGTAAATCCATTTTCAAATTATCAAATCGCCGAATTGGCACATTGGTATTTACCCCACACTACCTTCCAAACTTATACTCAGCAGCTTCTGCGCCTCGACAGCGAACTCCATCGGCAATTGTTTGAATACTTCTTTGCAATAGCCATTTACGATCATGTCTACAGCCTCTTCGTTCGTCAGGCCACGCTGATTGCAATAGAAAAGCAGGTCTTCGCCTATCTTAGAGGTGGTCGCTTCATGCTCTACCTGGGCTGATTTGTTTTTGATCTCCAGATACGGGAATGTATGCGCACCACATTTATCACCGAGCAGGAGGGAGTCACATTGAGAGAAGTTATAAGCATTCTCTGCGGTCTTGTGCACCTGCACTAGTCCCCTGTATGAGTTTTGCGATTTACCGCCGCTGATACCTTTTGATACTATGCGACTGCGGGTGTTCTTTCCGATATGGATCATCTTGGTACCGGTGTCTGCGATCATGTGATTATTGGTCAAGGCCACGGAATAAAATTCGCCTACTGAATTGTCCCCTTGCAAAATAACGCTGGGATATTTCCAAGTAATGGCGCTGCCCGCTTCCACCTGAGTCCAGGAAATCTTGGAATTGACACCTGCGCATTTGCCACGTTTGGTAANNAGCTTGGATATTTCCAGGTGATCGCAGAGCCAGTCTCTACCTGCGTCCAACTGATTTTTGAGTTGATGCCCTTGCAGAGGCCGCGTTTTGTTACGAAGTTATAGATACCGCCCTTGCCTTCCTTATCACCGGGGTACCAGTTCTGTACGGTAGAGTATTTTATTTCAGCATTGTCGTGCGCTATCAACTCAACGACAGCAGCATGAAGCTGGTTCTCATCTCTCATCGGAGCGGTACAGCCTTCGAGGTAACTCACATAGGCATTGTCTTCGCAAATGATTAGCGTCCTCTCAAACTGGCCCGTGTTCTGCGCATTGATACGGAAATAGGTCGATAGTTCCATAGGGCAGCGAACGCCTTTCGGAATAAAAACAAATGATCCGTCAGAAAAGACCGCAGAGTTCAGCGCGGAGTAATAATTATCACGTGGAGGGACCACACTGCCAAGGTATTGTTTGACCAGATCCGGATGCTCGCGGATAGCCTCTGAGATCGCACAAAATATGATGCCCTTTTCTTTTAAGGATTCTTTGAAGGTCGTGATCACACTCTCGCTATCCATTACAAAGTCCACTGCTACTCCGGCGAGGAGTTTTTGCTCTTCTTTGGGCAGGCCGAGTTTATCATAAACTGCAAGCAACTCCGGGTCAACCTCATCCAGCGAGGCATACTGCGGCTTTTTCTTGGTCGCGGCATAGTATATGATACTTTGAAAATCAATATTCGGGAAATGGACATTCTGCCATTCGGGCTGTTTCATCTTCAGCCACTGGCGAAAAGCCGTCAGTCGCCATTCCAGCATCCATTCCGGCTCATTTTTGCGGGCAGAAATGAAGCGAACAGTATCTTCTGACAGCCCGATCGGGGCCTTTTCCTGCTCTATGTCGGTGATAAAGCCATACTTATAGTCAGCGGCTATATGTTCACCCAATATGGTATCCTGTTCACTCATTTTGTCGATCCGGAACATCTCGTATCCGAATTTGTTCTAATTTTGATACAAATATAAGGCTTATTTAGATTTCGTCTAAACAATGTTAGGAATAAAAGAGGTCACACCCGCAGAAAAGCTCCAAAAGAGGCTTAGGTATCACCCAGTGAGGGTATTTACTTATCTTATCCTGCTTGGGATCAGTTCGGCCTTCCTGACCCTTGTTTTCTNNCACGCCAATACTATCATCATCCTGGTATCCAGCTATACGGTCTGGCAGATGCGCCGAGCTAACCTCCGCGATGACCATGCGGGATATAAGTCAGCGCTCCTGATCACTGGGCTTCTGGGTATGGCTTTTACCCTATTTCAAATAATAGGCTGGACAGAACTACTCTCGAGCGGGGTCAGCTTTCATAATAACATTTCCGGCAGCTATCTCTATCTCATATCCGGGCTTCACTTGTTGCATTTGCTGGTAGGAGTGGGGTTTCTGCTTTGGTTTCTGGTCAAAGCATTTATAGCCGACCAAGACGCATATAAAGCACTTATTTTTGAGACTGATCCTGTCTCAAAGCTTAAGATCGAGATGATGG
>PLSN01000435.1 GCA_003165135.1 Bacteroidota bacterium | reverse complement strand
ACACTTTATGTATATAATCACGCTCAAAACCATAGATTATTTAAGTATAGTGACAGAGTAGATACTGATGTTTTGAAAACAATCCAAAAACTAGTAGGCAAAATTGAAGTCCAAGACTGTACATCAAAACAATGGGAGACATGCATAATAAACTCTTATAAGGTATTTGATGAATTATTAAAGAACAATGGAGGACGAGTTTTGGTAAGCATAAAAAATAGAAAACTATTATATATTGGGAAAAACTAAGTATGGCTATAATAATTGAAGGCGTAAATTGTTTTGATGCATGGCACAATGCATCTACCCACATTGTAAATCATCCCAATGGGGAAGATATTAATATGATTGTTAATGTTATCAATCCGTGCGACTTTGTAAATCTCACAACTTGGCTATCGGATTATAACCCCAAAGATATTGATGGTAATGGTGATAATATTAGACATGTAATAAACACAATTTTTCCATATGGGTTAAGAGATTTGATACCCAATCGCTTTGATTTCTATGAAAAATACGGCACTATATTTCAAAAATCTCACAATAAAAGGTGGGGCACTTATTTTCAGAGACTAATTTCCTTTGGCAAAGGAATTCATCCTGACCACCCTAACCAATTAGAAAATGCTATTCACTCATTACAAGGTAATAGTCCTCAACGATTTTTTATAAATTTTCATTTAACTGCTTCAAATATAGAAAGCAATATAAAGCCGTTAGGTGGTCCTTGCTGGCAGTTTGGGGAAATAATAAAAAGCCCGAACGGGAGTATAGATTTAGTTGTTGTGTATCGGAATCATGATTATTTCAACAAAGCGTTAGGTAATTTTATAGGATTAGCAAAATTACTTGAGTTTATTTGTACAGAAGCTCAACAAAGACCGGGTAGTCTTGTTGTTCATTCTATTCATGGATATAGCAGTGCTGGAATTCCTAAATTGCGACAACTTATTAATTAAGAAATGAAACTGGAATTTATTGATACAAAAGCTGAAAATGCTTTTGATTTGCTTTGTGGTAAAGTTAATGGATGTGTTCTGTGCTCTAGAATGAAAGACTCTCAGAGAGTCTTAAATCATTCTTCAGGTTCATTAGACGCAGAGATTATGTTTATTGGTGAGGCACCTGGTCGTCTTGGTGCTGATAATAGTGGAATTCCATTTCATGGTGATAAAGCCGGACATAACTTTGAAGAACTTCTGGAATTTGCAAATCTCGACAGATCAAGAATTTTTGTAACAAATGCCGTTCTTTGCAATCCAAGAGATGAAAGTGGCAATAATTCTACACCAACAAAAGTTGAAGTACATAACTGTTCCCAACATTTAGCAGAACAAATCAAAATATTAAACCCTAAGATAGTAGTCACTTTGGGATCGATAGCTCTTGAGAGTACAAGGCATGTTGCACCCCATTTATTAACTTTAAAAGATGATGTTCGCACTGCAAATGAATGGTTCAATAGAATATTAATCCCATTATACCATCCTGGGCAGAGAGCGATGATGCATCGAAGTTTTGCTAATCAACGAAGTGATTATCAATTCATATCAGAGGAGTTTAAACGCCTTACTAAAAAATCTGTATCGAGTAAACTGCAAACTTCTTCCATAAATCACTCTGTCTTTCTTATTGTTAAGGAAATATTCGCACATTTAAATAGTATTGATTATTTTAAGCTTCATAAATTATTCTACCTTATTGAATATAAATATTTTAAGAAATTTAATAGCAGACTGACTAATGCATATATCGTTAGGCAAAAAGACGGGCCATATTGTACTGATCTACATTTTCAAAAAATTAAAAAAGCCCTTCCTGAATTAGTAATACGAAATAAAGCTGGAAATTTAATTCTAAATTATTCAGCTTCAATTTTTGCTCCACCAAGTGAGATTGATAATAAAGCAAAGGAAATAATTATAGAAGTCCTTAAAGATTATGGTCAGCTGACAAGTCAGGCAATCAAGACTAAAGTATATTTGACTGAGCCAATGAGGAAATTTTTGAAGCTTGAAAACGAAGGCAAATTGAATCTTTATAATGTTCCAATCGAGTTTAATCAAACAGTGCACACCGCTATCCGTAGCTTAAAATAAAGCTAATGCTGTCCGTAGATTGACGGGTGGGCTATGGGTAGGCTTCTACGGACCTACCCCTTGCATTCTTTTGTCAAAAGGAGCCGCAGCAATAGTCCTAATCCCGGTTTCGGATTATCGGCAATTATGCCATCGGGATTGCTTCGAAAATATCATAATGATTTTACACGGGAATTTTCTCGCAATGACGCTTGCATTTCTTTACATTTGACCCAATGAAGTGGTTCATGTCAGCCCGTGGTCATATTATCAGAAATTTTTGGATAGTCTATTCGATCATCATCCTCAGCATCGCCCTGTTCTTTTTCTGCATTGCCAAAGGCTATATGGGCGCTTTGCCTTCACTTATAGAGCTCGAAAACCCGCAAACGGCCCAGGCTACCGAGGTGATCTCCTCAGATGGTGTCGTACTGGGCAAATACTATCGCGAGAACAGGACCAATGTGGAGTTTCAGAACCTGCCCAAATGCCTGGTCAACTGTCTGCTCGCTACGGAGGATGTGCGTTTCTATGACCATACGGGGGTTGACCTTCGCGCCATAGGCCGTGCGCTGAAAGGGATAGTGATACGGGATGCCAAAGGCGGTGCCAGTACGATCACGCAGCAGCTCGCCAAAAACCTCTTTCCCCGCAAGCGGCACAGCTCTAAATTTCAGCTGGCGATGCAGAAATTCAAGGAATGGGTCATTGCGGCGCGTCTGGAGCGCGACTTTACCAAAGATGAGATCATAGCCCATTACTTCAATACGGTACCCTTCAGCGACAATGCCTATGGCATCAGTACAGCGGCGCATACATATTTCAGCAAGCCGGTAGATTCGCTCAGGGTCGAGGAAGCAGCCGTGCTGGTAGGCATGCTCAAAGCGCCCACGGAATATAACCCGCGCACCAATCCTGAGAACTCAAAAAAACGCCGCAATGTGGTGATAGGTCAGCTCTATAGCTATGACTTTATCACCAAGGCGCAGCGGGATTCGCTTTGTGCCCTGCCTCTGACTATCAATTTTGACGCCGGTACTCATGAGGACGGGGTCGCGCCATACTTTCGTGAGTACCTGAGGCTATATCTGGGAGATTATTTCGACAAACACCCTAAACCCGATGGCACCAAGTACGACCTCTACAAAGATGGCCTGAAGGTATATACTACCATCAACTATAAAATGCAGCAGTATGCCGAGGAGGCTAGAAAGGAGCATTTGACAGAGTGGCAGAAACTGTTCTTTAAGATGGCGCCAAAAGACCCATGGAAGGAATATCCCGACGAGTGGGAGCGTACCTATACCCAAAGTACCCGCTTCAAGCAGTGGAAAGCCCAGGGCAAAACCCGCGAGCAGATAGATGAACTGATGGAGACGGCCATCCCGATGAAGATATTCACCTGGCAGGGGGAAAAAGACACTGTCATGAGCCCGCGTGACTCGATACGCTACCACAGGATGATATTGCAGAATGGTTTCTTGGCCATGGAGCCTGAGTCGGGCTATATACGTGCCTGGGTGGGCGGCGACAACTATAAGTACTTTCAGTATGACCATGTCAATATCAATACCAAACGGCAGATAGGGTCGACATTTAAGCCATTTGTTTACTGTGCTGCTATCCGTGACAAGGGCTACTCACCATGCTATGAAGTGCCTAATGAAATGGTGACCTTTGAGAAAGATGATCCACGGTTCGGTCTGCTGGATGACTGGACCCCGCACAATTCTGACAATAAGTATGGCGGTATGCTCAGCCTGAAGCAGGGACTGGCCAACTCTGTCAACTGTGTCAGCGCTTACCTCATGCATGAGATGTCTCCCGCCACCGTGGTCAAACTGGTACATGAGATGGGTGTCAAAAGCGACATTCCCAATGAGCCGTCCATCTGTCTGGGCACTGCTGATATATCACTGATCGAGATGGCGGGGGCCTACACGACCTTTATTAATAAAGGAGTGCATGTAGAGCCGATATTTATGACCCGCATTGAGGACAGGAGCGGCAATGTGATAGCGACATTCTCTGCTGATCGTAATGAAGTATTGGACGAACAGACAGCCTACGTGATGGTGGACCTGCTGAGAGGAGTAGTAATGTATGGCACAGGTGTACGTCTCCGCTACAAATACCAACTACTGGGTGACCTCATAGGAAAAACCGGCACGACCCAGAATAACTCAGACGGTTGGTTCATAGGCTGCTCACCGGAGCTGATCACTGCTACCTGGGTGGGCTGCGAGGACAGGTTTTTGCGGTTCAGGAGCATGGAGCTCGGTCAGGGTGCCAGCACAGCACTACCAATATGCGCTAAATTTCTTCAAAAGGTCTTTAATGACAGTACCAGTTTAGGATATTCGCCATCGGCAGTTTTTCCCCGGCCGGAAAAAATTAACATCGAGCTAAATTGTAAAAATTACAAAGGCCAGAAAATCGACCGATCTCAAGATTTTGGGAGTGAGGGGATTATGGATAGCGATTCCACATCTAATCCATAATTTCTTTGTTTTCCATGGATATTTTAAAAACAAATACGATTTTAAATAGATAATTCACTACATTTGTCAGTCTGGGAGATGACATATTTACAGTAGTTGGATTGTATATCACAAGGTATGCTTTTTATATGTACGTAATACAACATTTGCCTGTTGCAATTTTTAAAACCTAATTTATATTGGGGAGTATAAAGAGTTAATTATGAGAAACATTAAAATCTACGCAACCCTACTTTTCTTGTTAGGCACATTAGTTGAGAGTGCATTTTCGCAAACCAGCTACCCTAACCTATTTTATAACAACGGCGACCAGGTCTATATACAGTCAGGTGCTGTATTGCATGTGCAGGGAGACATTGTAAACAACAATGTGTCCGGCCAAAGCAATACCATCACCAACAATGGCCTGATCAATGTGGAAGGTGATTTCAATAACACCACCGGCGGCCTCGTATATGGCAGCTCCGGCGAACGAACAGTCAGGTTCGTAGGCAACGCCACAAATGCCGGCTCGACTACCTCGGGTGTTCAAACTATCACCGGCAGCTTATCCGGTACCGGCACGGCANNGGTACCAATGTGAATGTGGACGGTTCACTGGTTTGGAATGGCAGCAGTACTACTGCCAATACATATAACCCATCAAGCTATTCCTCTACTTTGGGCAATTCCACTATAATGACCGTACGCGGCAGTGTGCCGGCGGGTAATGGTATCATACAGACATATACCGGCACTACTGATCAGGAACTCTATGTGACCAATGGGGCTTATAATGCTGTAGCAGGGTTTAAAAATCCTACATGGGGAGTAGCGGCCAATGCAGAAGACCAGTCAGTGCGTACCAGGGGTGCTCAGGGAGTAGGTTTGGGTGGACTGTCGAGAGAAGTATGGCAGACAGGACAATATTATGTATATCCGATATCTACAGCTACACATACATACAATCCTATCAAATTTGAATTCACAGCAGTAGCATCTACTTCATCTAATAAGGTCAGGGGGCTGTTTTGTGATGCAACCGGTGCTGTAGGTACTATCGGCAAATCACTGTCTGCTAATTCTGATTTTAGTGGCATACCGGCACCGGCCGTCCCTACGGTGTCCAGCCTGGACAATAACGGATACAATCTATATTATGACAATCCAT
Source organism: Bacteroidota bacterium (assembly GCA_003165135.1). Taxonomy (GTDB): domain Bacteria; phylum Bacteroidota; class Bacteroidia; order Chitinophagales; family LD1; genus UBA1941. Next base: position 386 of record PLSN01000435.1, on the reverse strand, counting down.
GTGACGCAGGCCACAGGAATTGGGTGATATTCGACAATCTCCCAAGCAACGGGGGCTACTGGAGTTTCGCTGATGCAGGCGGCACCGGCAATACTTATCATGTGGAAGTTTATCCTAATGATATGAGTTTTACTGCTGCCAGTATCGTAAAAAATAATGTCAGGGCCCTCAAGTATCATAATGGCCCTATCAGTACGCCTGATATTTCATTCGTACCGACCTCTGTAGACTGGGGCACTCAGATCGAGAATGTGGTAAATGTACCTGCTGATTTGATTTCATATACCGGCTTTACTACAGGTACAGGTGCCTGCGCCGGCAACTATACTAACGGTATACCGGGCGGATTGTACCAGGGCTTTTCGCACTTTCAGGCGGGTGGAGCA
>PLSN01000126.1 GCA_003165135.1 Bacteroidota bacterium | reverse complement strand
GAAGTACCGCAATCATATTTATTGAGAACAGCCGGGGTCATATATGTAGTGGATATATCAGATCCATCTACATTTGATAATATTGATAATGATATTAAGTTCTTCACTACAAAATTGCCTGAAATCTCCATACTGATAGTGGCAAACAAATCGGATAAAATAAACCCCGCAGCTATGACGAGCATTATTGATTCGATGCCGATCAAACCGGATTTTATATCAAGTGCCAGGGGTTCTGTGAATGTTAACGAGATATTTCAGCGTCTCGGTGAGCTGATGCTCTCATAATGTAGTAATTTTCTGATATCATCCAATAAATCCTCATTGTATTTTTATAAACAGCTCTTTATGAGCTAGTCCTGATTCCACTATGTTCCACGAGATCAGGTATGCACATTCACTATCAAAAGTTGTGATTAGGATTGTTCGAAAATTTTCCGTAACTTTTATTTGAGTAAATCGGGATGAAAATGCTTTTTTGCAACCCCGCAAAAATCAAGGAGACAGAGAAATGGCAGAGCAAGATATAATCAAAAAAAGTGTAACAGTAAAGAGAGGAGGCAATGATATGTCTGCAATGGAGTTTGGTAAACTGCCGCCGCAGGCACGTGATTTCGAAGAGGCTGTGCTTGGTGCTATCATGATCGAAGATAAAGCTGTCGATGAAGTGATTGAGTTTCTGCGTGAGTNNGCGCCATGCGTCATCTCTATCTCGCAGAGGCCCCTATAGATCTGCTCACCGTGACTGAGCAGCTAAAGAAGAACGGAGACCTCGATCAGGTAGGCGGGGCATACTACATAGCGCAACTGACAAACAAGATCGGTACTGCTGCCAATCTCGAATATCATGCACGCATCATCTCTCAGAAGCATATCCAGCGAATGCTGATATCATCATCGACAGACATCATCAGAGATGCATATGAGGACAGTACGGATGTATTTGAACTGCTGGACAAGGCTGAAAGCAGCCTGATGACCATCAGCGAGAATAACGCCAAAAAATCAACACTTGATATCTCCTCGATCATCAAAAAAGAACTCGAAGAAATAGATATAAGGATAAACAGTACAGAGCACCTGAATGGGGTGGCTTCGGGATTTATGGAGCTGGACCGCGCTACAGGCGGCTGGCAAAAATCTGACCTCATCATTGTAGCAGCAAGGCCAGGTATGGGTAAGACCGCTTTCACATTGGCACTGGCACGAAATGCCAGCGTAGATCACACTAAGCCGGTTGCTTTCTTCTCACTTGAAATGAGCTCGAACCAACTGGTGCAAAGGCTCATCTCTATGGAGTCCGAAATACCTGCGGAAAAGATCAGGCGAGGCAATCTCGAGAAGCATGAGTTTCAGCAATTGACTTCTAAGATCGACTCACTAAGCAAAGCGCCATTGTTTATAGATGATACTCCCGGCATCAATATTTTTGAGCTAAGGTCTAAATGCCGTAAACTCAAACAGAAGTATGACATATCTATGATCGTGATAGACTACCTGCAGCTGATGAGTGGTACTAATGAAGGTAAAGGAGGAGGCAATCGTGAGCAGGAAATTTCCCAAATATCCCGTTCACTCAAAGGCCTCGCAAAGGAACTGAATGTACCCGTCATAGCCCTGTCACAGCTTAGTCGTGCTACAGAGACCCGTTCAGGTACTAAGAGACCGATACTGTCTGACCTCCGTGAGTCAGGAGCTATAGAGCAGGATGCTGATATCGTTATCTTCCTCTTCAGAGGTGAATACTATGGTATGGTGACAGATGAAGATGGTATGGATGTGAAAGGCGTAGCTGAGATCATTATAGCCAAGCACAGAAATGGTCCGCTCAAGACAGTCAAAGCTAAATTTATTGACCGCTTCGCGAAGTTTGCTGATTTTGATGAGTTTCAGAAAGATGATGCGATCATTCAGGTCGAGTCAGGAGGGGAGAAGCGTATATTCAAAAAGATACAATCCCGTATGAATGACGAATTTGATGCCGAGAAGAAGCGTTCAAAGGATGATTTCAAAGGTGATGACGATTTCGTACCATTCTAAAAATACCTCGCAGGATTTGCTGTAATTTTGCTATATTTGTATAATATATTTCACAAAAGCAAATTTATTTTCATTATACATATTGGTTTTTAAATATAATATTTCCATGAATGTGCAAATTATTGATTTGTAGGGGAAAGTATTTTTGAGCCACAAGGGGGGTAAACCTGGTAAATATGGATTATTTATATGTATAACTAAAATTTTAACACTTGTATATTCAAGTCATAAGTGCAAAAATCTATTGGCCTGATTTTCTGATAGAAAGTGTAGATGAAGTGTTTTTGAATAAATAATAAACGTTACAACAAATATTTTAATGCTCAGTTCGTCTATTTAATACCTGATTTAAAAACAGGAAAATTAAAATTCTTCATTCAGAAACTAAATAGACAAAAAATCATGGCAACAGACAAGAAAGTCGCCCTCATCACAGGCGCAAACAAAGGCTTAGGTCTTGAAACAGCCCGTCAGCTTGGTAAACAAGGTATAACAGTGCTCATAGGTGCAAGAGACGCAGGTCGCGGCAATACAGCGGCACAACAACTCAAAAAGGAAGGTATCGATGCACACTACATACCAGTAGATCTCGAGAACCCATTTACCTTTAAAGAGATCTACAGGCTTATCGATAGCCAATATGGCAAACTGGATATCCTGGTCAATAATGCCGGGATCAATGCAGAAAGTGGTGGCGGATGGGGTGTCAATACAGTGACCAAAACAAGTCCTGAGGCGATCAGGAAAACTTTTGACACTAATTTCTTTAATCTGGTAGAACTGACACAAATACTGCTGCCGCTTATAGAAAAAGCACCTGCAGGACGTATCGTGAACCTGTCAAGTATCCTGGGTTCATTGGAACTCCACGCAACTCCGGGCTCTCCGATATATAACTCAAAAGGCTTTGCTTATGATGCTTCTAAAACAGCCTTGAATCAATTCACCGTGCATCTGGCACACGCGCTCAAGGATACAAATGTAAAAGTGAATTCAGCGCATCCGGGCTGGGTCAAAACTGATCTAGGTACTGATGCTGCTCCAATGAATGTGGTAGATGGAGCCAAAACATCTGTTTGGCTGGCAACACTGCCGGCAGATGGGCCTAATGGTGGCTACTTCCACATGCAGGACAGATTGCCTTGGTAATTATTTTGGTTGACTAATACATGCACCATGCCATAGTATCTGCTAGGGTGTGGTGTTTTTTAGATCATAGAACTCAGGCTTGTAATATTCCGCTATCAGACTTTTCTGTGTCATACATTTCATGCCTTCTTCTTTGAAATACTTAAGCAGAGTGATGTATAGCCTGTCATAGCCAGCGTATAGCATATCATCGAAGAAGTTATTGTGGAAATTGATCGTGATGACAGTGTTTTCTTTGTTTTTGTCCAGCCAGTCTATGAGTTCTTTCTCAGCCTGAGCGACAGATTTATTCTGATAAAAGAAATTGCCATCCATAATATTCATTGGTACTTCAATCAAGTCATAGATACCGTTTTCCTTCAGATCATAAGGCATGAAAGGCAGGCCATAGCTGTTGCGAAAACCAAAGTCCTCAGAGAAACCAAGTGATGTATCGAGCTTCAGACATGCGTCTTCGATATCAGACCATGCCTTAGGCAGGTTGAATTTCAGAAAGTGGTAGCGCTGACCGACAGGCAGAGTGCGGAGCAGTTGTATCTCGTCTTTGAATGAGGTATTTCTTAAGCTTTTGTGAAGGCCTATCTCAAAATTATTTTTCTCTATCTGAAGTAATGCACTCTGAATCGGCAATGTACCTAAGTCGTAGTCGGCATTCTGTTTGTCCTTATGTACCAGCCAATAAAACGTAGATGTAAAACCATACTGCTCTTCGATAGCCATGATCCGGTCCATATTGATCCAATCAGGTTTGCCGAGGTAGTGATTCCAAAGCAGCTCAGGTATCTTGTGGTATTGATGAGTTTTGAGAGCATGATTACCATTCTGGTTCTTTGCGCCATAGATAGTATCGACATCATGGGTCAGGAAGAAGGATGATCTGCGCTTAGTGGTTTTGAGTTTAGCTAGTTTGGGTCCAGAGGAGNNTTTTGAAGGCTCTGAGTATAGGGATAACGGCCATATTTATCAGTTTCCTTCCCGTCATATTCCTGAATGCAATTGACAAGGAAGAAAATAGAAGCCAGAAGGTCAGGCTTCCCGTCTGATGAGTAGAAGTGGTAAGAACCTTTACTGATCTGCCTAAGCCCGTCAAAGTCTGATGCGGTTAAATTTTGATAAAAGGGCATGCACAATGGAATGTCAGAACACAAATCGGCGCTTATTTGCAGCTCGGCTTCAAAGTTCTGATGGGCATATATAAACTCTACGCCTTTGTTTTGGGCGATCAGCTGGAGGGTATAGTGTATAATATGCCTACCTGATAGGTCATCTGCTATATGTATCTTCAAAGACATACTAAACAATAATAGCTAATAATGGCGGTTTTATTAATTTTAATTTTCAAAAGTACTTCGGGAAAATGTGCGGTATAGCTGGTTTTATAAATAATTCACTCAGGGAAGACGACAAGAAAGAGCTGAACTACAAAATGCTTAAGGCTATCATTCATCGTGGCCCTGAGAATAGCTCTGTTTGGTGCGAAGGCATTGTGTCCCTTGGCCAGAACCGCCTGAAGATCATCGACCTCTCTGATGAAGCCAATCAGCCTTTTGACTACATGGATCTGGTCATTATTTTCAATGGTGAGATATATAACTACATTGAAGTA